>DATHXZ010000298.1:0-2909 GCA_035459405.1 Chthoniobacterales bacterium | reverse complement strand
TGGGAAGCGCTGAGCCTGTAGCCGCGTCCCTGTGGGACGCGCCGAGCGGCTTTCAGGCACAGCTGCGCCCGCGTTTCGCGCAGCGAAACCGCTACAGCGCGGCGGCTCCGCGTTTTGTTAGGTGACCATGCGATTTCATTGCGCATAGTGTAGCCGCCCCATGAGCATCGAAGTCAAAATCCCCGCTGTCGGCGAGTCCATCTCCAGCGGTGTCGTTTCCGTCTGGCACAAGAAATCGGGCGAGCACGTCACGGCGGGCCAGCCTCTCTTTACGCTCGAGACAGACAAGGTTTCGACCGAGATCGTGGCGGAAAAGGCAGGCGTGCTGAAGACGATCGCAGCCGAGGGACAGGAAGTGAAGATCGGTGAAGTGGTGGCGACGATCGACGAATCCGCTGCTGCACCCGCTGCTGGCCCGGAGACCGTCGCGACCCCGACCTCGGCGAAAGAAAAGCCGGACCCGAATCGCGAGGAAGCTCCGAAACCTGGCGAGAAGAAATCACCGAACGCGGAAGTGTTATCGCCGGCTGTGCGACGCATCGTCGAGGAGGAGCAGCTCGAAACGGCAAGCATCGTCGGCAGTGGCAAAGGCGGCCGCCTGACGAAAGGCGACGCGCTACACGCGGCGCAGAATCGCACCGCTACTCCGGCGCCAGTTCCGCCAGCAGCGCCTGCTGATGGCGGCGCGCATCAACAGCAGCCGGCCACGTCGGCTGACGGCCGCTTCGCGCGCAAGAAGATGTCGCCGCTGCGCCGCAAAATTGCCGCACAGCTCGTCATGGCCCAGCACACGGCCGCGATTCTCACGACGTTTAACGAGTGCGACATGACGGCGGTTTTCGCTCTCCGAAAGGAGAAGCAGGACGCATTCACCGCAGCCAACGGACTGAAGCTTGGGTTCATGTCGTTCTTCATCAAAGCCACTGTCGAAGCGCTCAAAGCGGTGCCCGCGATCAACGCGCGAATCGAAGGCGACGACTTCATTCAGAACCATTTCTACGACATCGGCGTCGCGGTCGGGACCGACCGCGGTCTCGTCGTTCCGGTCGTGCGCGACGCGGACAGGAAGAGCTTCGCCGATCTGGAACGCGCGATCGGCGACTACGCCGTCAAAGCGCGCGAAGGCAAAATCAAGATCGAGGATCTGCAGGGCGGCACGTTCACCATCTCGAATGGCGGCGTCTACGGCTCGCTGCTCAGCACGCCAATCCTCAACCCCCCGCAGAGCGGCATCCTCGGCATGCACAAGATCATGGAGCGCGCCGTGGTCGTGAACGGCAAAGTCGAAGCACGCCCGATGATGTATCTCGCGCTTAGTTACGACCACCGCGCCGTCGACGGCAAAGAAGCCGTCACGTTCCTCATCCGGGTCAAAGAGTGCATCGAGGACCCGACGAAGCTACCGCTCGACTTCTAAATCGTAGCGCGAGCGTCTCGGTTGCGCTTCAGTCAGCCGTGCAAGCGAGACGCTTGCGCTATCTTCACCATGGAAAACCTTGATCTAGTAGTCATTGGCGCCGGTCCCGGCGGGTACGTTGCCGCCATTCGCGCCGCGCAGCTTGGTCTCAAGACCGCGATCGTCGAGAAGGATCCGGAGCTCGGCGGCACCTGCCTGCGAATCGGTTGCATCCCGAGCAAGGCGCTCCTCTCGTCGAGCGATCACTTCGCGTTCGCGAAAAAGGACGCCGCCAAACACGGCGTGAAGTTCGACAACCTAAGCCTCGACCTCGCGACGATGCTGCAGCGCAAAGACAAGGTCGTAAAACAGCTGACCGGAGGCGTCCGCGGCCTGATGAAGCTCAACAAGGTCACCACGTTCCACGGCGTCGGGACCATCACCGCGCCCGGCAAAGTGTCCGTCCGCGGTGCGACCGGCCAGGACCAGGAACTCGAAGCCAAGCACATCATCATCGCCACCGGCAGCGTGCCGGTTGAGCTCCCGAGCATGAAGTTCGACGGCAACGTCGTCGTCAGCAGCACGGAAGCGCTGTCGTTCTCAGAAGTGCCGAAGAAGCTGCTCGTGATTGGTGGCGGCGCGATCGGCCTCGAGATGGGTTCCGTTTGGAGCCGCCTCGGCTCTGAAGTCACCGTGCTCGAGTTCCTGCCGCGCATTGCGCTTGGCTTCGATCTCGAGCTGGCGAACGCGCTGCAGAAAGTGCTGACCGCGCAGGGCATGAAGTTCCACCTCGGCACGAAAGTCGGCGAGGTGAAGGTCGAGAACGGCCTCGCCACGGCGACGGCGACGACGGGCGACGAGCAACTGACGTTCGACGCAGATAAGGTGCTGGTCTCAGTTGGGCGCCGCTCGTTCTACGATGGTGTCGGGGCGGAAAAGGTCGGGGTCGAGCTCGATGACCGCAGGCGCATCAAAGGCGACGCACATTTCCGTACCGCAGTGGAAGGCATCTACGCGATCGGCGATGTCATCGCCGGTCCGATGCTCGCGAACAAGGCGGAGGAAGAAGGCGTCGCGTGCGTGGAGATGATCGCCGGCAAAGCCGGTCACGTGAATTACGACATCATCCCCGGCATCATCTACACCGATCCGGAGGTTGCCGGCGTCGGCGTGACCGAAGATTTCGCGAAAGAGAAGGGGATGAACGTCCGTGTTGGCAAATTCCCGTTCGTGGCAAATGGGCGCGCGCTGGCCGCGGACGATCCGACCGGCTTCGTGAAGTTTGTAGCCGATGCGGAGACGGACCGAATCATCGGCGCGCACATCATCGCGCATGCGGCTTCAGATTTGATGGCCGAGTGCGTCGCGGTGATGGAATTCGGCGGCAGCGCCGAAGATCTCGGTCGCACCGTGCACGCGCATCCGACGCACAGCGAAGCGGTCAAGGAAGCTGCCCTTGCGGTGAACAAGAGCGCGATCCACATCGGCAA
Organism: Chthoniobacterales bacterium; assembly: GCA_035459405.1. Lineage (GTDB taxonomy): Bacteria > Verrucomicrobiota > Verrucomicrobiia > Chthoniobacterales > UBA10450 > JACCTI01. The sequence goes on along the minus strand of DATHXZ010000298.1, from coordinate 23 downwards.
CCGCTGAACGCCGTTGTAGCCGG
>DATHXZ010000297.1:0-2255 GCA_035459405.1 Chthoniobacterales bacterium | reverse complement strand
ATCAACGCCACCGGCGTGGCTCCCGGCAGCCCGCGCGAGTCGGCGATGGTCGTGACGCTGTCGCCCGGCAGCTACACCGCCGTCGTCCGTGGCTGGGAGCAGACTGAAGGCGTCGGGCTGGTCGAAGCTTATGTGCTCGATTCCGGCTCCTCGCAGCTCGTCAATCTGTCGACCCGTGGCCGGATCGGCGTAGGTGAAGAAGCGCTCATCGGCGGCCTGATCGTCACTGGCGGATCTGGAAAACGCGTGATTGTTCGCGCGCTCGGCCCGTCGCTGAGAACCGTGGCCGGCAGCCTTGCGGATCCGACACTCGAGATTCGTGACGGCGCTGGCAATCTCGTCGGCGAGAACAACAACTGGCAGGACAGCGCGCAGGCGGGAGAAATCACCGGCACCGGTGTGCCTCCCCAACACCATCTCGAAAGCGCGGTGGTCGCGACGCTCGCACCCGGCAACTACACGGCTGTCGTCCGCGGCGTGAACAACGGCACCGGCGTCGGCATGGTGGAAGTGTTCGATATCACCAAATAGGAGCGCGCCGTAGATTTTTCGCACGAATCGTGTGAAGCTTCCGTCAAACCCATCACAAGCTGCCGTTCAGACTTCTGTTTTATGAAAACCTTAAAATCATCCCTCGCCGCGTTTTTCGCGTTCTTCGCTCTAACCAACGCGGAGGCGACTACCGTCATCCCGCCGAGTTTTGACGAGCTCGTCGACCAGGCGCAGCTGATCTTCCAAGGCACGGTCAGCGACACGCAGTCGCAATGGGCGGGCGAAGGCGCGAGCCGTCGCATAGTTACCTACGTCACCTTCAATGTGGAGGAAGCGATCAAAGGGGAGCCCGGCGCCACATACACGCTGCGAATGCTCGGCGGCACAGTCGACGGGCAGACGATGGAAGTCACGGACTCGCCGAAGTTCAAAGTGGGCGACCGCGACATCGTGTTCGTGGAGAACAACGGCTCGCAGTTCATCCCGCTGGTCGGCATCATGCACGGCCGCTATCGCGTCCAGCAGGACAAGGCGGGGAAAGACGTCGTGACGACGAACTCCGGACATGCCCTAACCGACGTAGCGGCGATCGGCAAAGATGACGATCATGGACACGCGAACGCTGGCACGACGCAGTCCGCCACAGCCGCGAGCGTCGAACAAGCGCTCGGCACGGCCGACTTCAAGTCCGCCATCAGGGATAAGCTCGCGAAGGCGGGCCAATAACGCCGATTTATCAGTTCGCCGCGCGTCGGATGCAAGTGTAGGGCAAACGCTTCGGTTGCCGACGCACAGAGATCACGAAACGGCGTGGCAAGCGGGCACCGGGCAAGCGGAGCGCTTGCCCTACAATCCGAGCGTGACCGGCCGCACGACTTACCGCGTCTCGTCGGCTTTGTTATTGTCCGCAACCTGGCGTTTCACGTCGAGCGCGCGCTTTGGCCAGTGCTGCGGGGCACGCTGTGCTGTTGAGGCCGGTTTCGGAGCAACGGTAGCGCTCGCCGTCGCAGGCTTCGCCGCGGCGGGCTGCTTCTGCAGAACATCCGCCGCGCTTATCTATCCAGCGGTGATGGCAAGACCTGAAAATGTGCGCATGTCCCGTATTCTCAGCACGCTGTGAGCCATGCGGGTCCTTGCGTTCGTTGCCGCTGCCGCGGTGCGATGGTATTGATCCGCATGTCTACCGGGCGCGCTCTGACGGTGGCGTTTGTAGCGTTGATGCTTGCGGCGGTCGCGCCGGCTCCGAGCGTTGACGCACAAACCTACCAGGGCCGTGAGCTCGTAACGGCCGAGCTGGTTGCGGATACGACCTCCATCCAGCCGGGCAACCCATTCACCGTCGGCGTGCTTATGCGGATGGCGCCGCATTGGCATACCTATTGGAAGTTTCCGGGCGACGCCGGTATCGCGACGGAAATTAAATGGAAGCTTCCGCCCGACTGGAAAGTCGGGGAAATCCAATGGCCCACGCCGCTGCGGCTCGTCGAGCCCGGAGACATCCACGTCTACGGCTATCACGGCGAAGTGCTGCTGATGCAGGAGATCACGCCGCCGGCATCGCTGCCGCCCGGTCCGGTGAAATTGGCGGCCGAAGCGAATTGGCTTGTCTGCGAAAAGATCTGTATCCCGGGAAGCGCCACCGTCGAGCTGGATGTGCCGAGCGGCGGCTCGGCCGCAGCGGCAAACGAAGAGCTATTCGCGCAGTATCGACGCGCGCTCCCGCAGCCGTGGCCCGCTGATGATGTCGCAGCTGCGACATGGAC
>DATHXZ010000296.1:0-1630 GCA_035459405.1 Chthoniobacterales bacterium | reverse complement strand
AAGGCTTCGAGGCGCTCGGCGCCGCGATTCGCGTCGAGAACGGCAACGTGAAGGTTTTCGCACCGAAGCTGCACGGCGCGGTGATCAATCTGCGTGGAAAATTTGGCCCGACGGTGCTCGGCACCGACAACGTGCTGATGGCCGCCGTGCTGGCCGACGGCACCACGGTGATCGAGGGCGCCGCGGCCGAACCAGAAGTCTGCGACCTCGCGAACTTCCTCAACAAAATGGGCGCGAAGATCGAGGGCGCCGGCACGCGGCGTATGATCATCGAAGGGGTGAAGGAACTGCACGGCGCGGAGCACGACATCATCCCCGATCGCATTGAGACCGGCACATTCCTCGTCGCGGGTGCGATTGCGGGCAAAGGCGTCACCGTGAAGCGCGCGGAGCCAAAGCATGTCGAATCGGTCACGACCGCGCTGACCGATGCCGGCTACCACATCACCACCACAGCGGACTCGATCACAGTCTCGCCGAACGGTGCGTCTAAGCCGCTGAAGATCACGACCGAGCCGTATCCCGGATTTCCTACTGACATGCAGGCACAGATGTGCGCGCTGCTCTCAACCACCGAAGGAATCAGCGTCGTCACGGAAAACATCTTTCCGCAACGCTACATGCACCTGGCGGAGATGAAGCGTATGGGCGCGCAGGTGGAGATCGAAGGTGCGACAGCCACCATTCACGGCGTCGAGAAACTTCTCGGCGCGCCTGTCATGGCGAGCGATCTCCGCGCATCAGCCGCGCTGGTGCTCGCCGGCTTGAAAGCGGAAGGCACGACCGAGATCACGCGCGTTTACCACATCGACCGCGGCTACGAACACATCGACGACAAACTCGGTGCGCTGGGCGCGCAGATCGAGCGCGTTAAAGCGGATTAGGTAGGGACGCCGCGCTGCGGCGTCCGAAGGGCGTCGCTAGCTCGTCGGGGATCCGGACAGTTCAAGATCCTGCTACGCGTGTTGGACAGCGCAGCGCGCTGTCCCTACCTCGCCGCTCGTCACCGCTCACGTGAGTGATACAATACGTCCATGAACCCGGTTCCGGAGACGCACCCAACACCGGCTGACAAGCAGATGCGTGCGTGGGTTGTCGCGTGTCACGCGAGCTCGCTCCTCGGGTTCTTCGTCCCTGCAGGCGGTCACATCCTGCCGCCGCTGATTGTGTGGTTGGTGAAGCGAGCCGAGTCGGCGGAAGTGGATGCGCACGGGAAGGAGTCGCTGAACTTCCAGCTTTCGATGCTCATCTACAGCATCGTTGCCGCCATTTTGATGTTTGTGCTGATCGGCTTCGTGCTGTTGCCGCTGCTGCACGTTGCGAATCTCGTGCTCGTGATTATCGCGTCGCTGCGCGCGAGTGAAGGTCAGCTGTATCGGTATCCGCTGACGATCCGGTTCCTGAAGTAGGGGCGATTCGTCGCTTCTGCTCGCGTGCGCGGCCAGCCGGGCTGCGCTACATCTGTCGACTCATGAACCCCGTGGATGAGGCCGCGCTGCGCACGTCTGTCGAGACACAGACGCAGACCGGCACGGAACTCGCCCGCGGCGCCATCGTAAATACCGTCGCGCTCGTCGCCGCGAACCTGCGCGGCATCTTTACTTTGCTCACCGCGCGGCTGCTCGGGAAC
>DATHXZ010000295.1:0-3385 GCA_035459405.1 Chthoniobacterales bacterium | reverse complement strand
TGTTGGACAGCGCAGCGCGCTGTCCCTACCGATTAGCCGATGAAGCCGAGATTCGGCTGCGCGAAACGGCCGATGTTTGGCAGCACGGTCGGCAGATCGGATGCGCTGACGCCGAACCAGCTTGCGAGCGTCGCTGAGAATTCGTCGACCGATGTCGTCGGAATCCAGCGGCCCTGGCCGGTGTCGTCAGGTCCGTTGACGGCGAGCGTGGGGAATGTGCCGTACAGCCTGCCGCCTTGCACGGCGCCGCCCATCACGAGCTGATGGCTTCCCCATCCGTGATCGGAACCGCTGCCGTTTGTCGGGAATGTGCGGCCGAAATCTGAGGCGGTGAAGGTCGCTACATCGTTCGCGACGCCCAGTTCCGTCGTCGCGTTATAGAATGCGTTCAGGCCCTGGCTCAACTCGGTAAGCAGGTTCGCGTGCGCCGTGAGTTGATCACCATGCGTGTCGTAGCCTTGCACCGAGCAGAAGAAAATCTGGCGGCGCATGTTCAGGTTGTTTCGCGCGGCGATCATCTTTGCCACCATATTTAGCTGTCGACCGAGGCTGTTAGTCGGAAACGTCGTCGAGAGCGGCGCGATGCCGGCGAGCGCGGTGGTGAGCAGTTCGTTTTGTGAGATCGAGCGCTTGACCGTATCGGCGTAGGTCTGCGCGAGCAGGTTGTTCTGCGGCAGCGCCATCAAATCCTTGAATGCCTGGAACCGAATGTTTGCGTTGTTGCTGCCGGTCATGCCCGCGAACGCGAGCGCGCCGTCTTCCGAGACCTGATACGGGATGACGCTGTTGCCTACTTCGAACGTGTTCGTGCCGGCGATCGAGATCGCGAGCGAGACTTGCGATTCGCTGTTCATCGACCGCAGCAGGTCGGCTGTGCGTCCGCCCCAGCCGGTGCGCGAGAGCTGATCGGGCACTGACGTTTGCCACTGCACCGATTGATCGGAGTGCGAGAAGAGGTGCGGCGGGACGGCGACGCTCCTGGCGAGATATTGTGCGCGCGTGATCGGCGCGACGAGCGTCCCGACGTTCGCGATGGCGGCGAGCTTGCCGCCATTAAACAACTGCTGCAGCTCCGGCATGCTCGGGTGAAAGCCGAAGTCGCGACCGTCGCCGTTCTGCAATGCGAGCGGGAGAAGCGCCTGCTGTGCGACGGCGAGGTTGCCGCGCGCGGAGGCGTACGACGCGTAGCCGGTTGCATCCCGCGGGACGATCATGTTGTTCGCGTCGTTGCCGCCGTAGAGAAACAGGCAAACGAGCGCCTTGTAGTCGCCGCCGGGCACGGTCGCGGCGCTGAGCTTCCGCAGATCGAAGATCGTGTTGAGCACGCCCGTGGTGCCGAGCGCGGCGCAGGCCGCCTGGCGGATGAAGGTGCGTCTGGTCGTTACATGCATGGCTTACTTCTGGATGACGTACTCGGGCGAGTTCACGACGAGATAGATCGCGGTGCGGACGCGCTCGACGGTGTTGCTCGCGGGGGTCTTCGTGATCGCATCGATGATGATCGTGCGCATGGCGGGCGACATCGTGCCGCCCATCAGCAAAGCGTTCAGATGATCGACGAGCTGCGCTGGATTGCCGGCGATCGATTGCTCGTAACTGAGGTTGATCGTGGTGCGATTTTCGGTGGGGCCCACGCCGAAGTTGATGATGTTGCGCAGGTAATTGGCGACGGTAACCACCGTTGCGTCAGTCGTGATTTCGAACTCCGGTCCCTGCAATCCAGCCGTCGCCATCGGTCCTTGCGGCTGGTAGTCCGGGCTGAAGAAGTTGAAGACAGTTGGCGCGCGCATCGGGGTTTGCGCGAGGCTGCTTGTGCTGTTGACCGCGAATCTGCCCGTCGCTGAGGTGGCATTGAACGCGCGCAGCAAGTGGGTGATGCGCGCGAGCGGCTCGCGCAAGTGGCCGTAGCCTTGCTGCTGATTTTGCAGCGCGCCGCGCGCGTCGTAATCCATCAGGATCGCGCGGACCACCGCACGCAGATCGCCGCGCACACCCTGCCCGTTGTCGTTGAACACGGAGGCGACGCGGTAAACGTAGCCGGGGCTCGGGTTGCTCGTGACGAGGCGCTGGATCAGCTGCCGACAAATGAACGGGCCGACGTTCGGATGATTGAAGATCGTGTCGAGCGCGATGCGGAGATCTTCCTGCGGCTTCCCCTTCGCCGGGATGACAACGCCGTCGAGACTCGTCTTCGCGGCGGGCTCGTGAAAGTTTGCGAAGCTCATCATCGGCTCGCGGTAATTGGCCGGCGCGCCGAACCAGCGCGGCGTGCCGGTTTGCGCGAAGTTCCAGCCGGTGAATGCGGCGGAGAGGCCGAGAATGACGTTCTGGTCGTAGGTCTCAATCGGGAAACCCTGGCCGTTGAGCGTGAGGCTGCCGTCGAGGTTCAGGCGATAGACGCCGGTCGAGAAAAGCTGGAGGATTTCGCGCCCATAGTTCTCGTTAGGGATGGTCTTGCGCGCAGGGTCCGCCTTCGAGCTGCGGAGCATGTCGAGGTATTGGCCCATCGCGGGGTTGAGCGTGATCTCTTCGAGGAGCTGGCGGAAATTGCCGAACGCGTTCCGCACCAGCACGTCGTAGTAGGTCGCCATCGCGATCGGCTGATCGCCCAGTCCTGCGCCTGACGACGAGACTACGAGAATCTCGCTGAGGGCGAACGCAACGCGCTGGCGTAGTTGGTCAGGCGCGACGATCGCGTGCGTCCACCACGCTTGATACAGCTGCGTGAACATCGGCGGCGTCACGCCCGTGGCGTCGATGAATGGCACTTCAAGTGAGGGTGGCGCGTCGAGCTGCTCGTTTAGGAATGCTTCGAAGCCTTCGCTCTGCACTTTCGCGGCGAGCACGGCGGTCGAGCCGAATGTCGCCTGATCGAGGAAACGTGCGGCATCTGTCGCACTCGGCCGCCCGCCGGGTAGCGCGGGCGGCGGTGTGGGCGTGGGCGGGCCGTTCGAGCCGTTGCTGACGTTGAAGAAACCTTTGATCTCGCCGCTCGGGTTGTTCGTCGTGTGGACGTTGAGGTAGGTCTGGCCTGATTTGATGAGCTGGAGGATGTCGGCGACGGAGTAATTGGCGACTCCGCGGATGTTCCAGATGTAGCTCCCGTCGGCCTGACGTGGCTCTTCGTCCGGATCGAAGAGGATGGTGCCATCCGCCGCGTGGATGTGGATGGAGGTGACGGGCGACGAGAGCCCGCCATAGCTGAAGAACAAGGTTGCGCTGGTCTCGTCCGCGGAAAGCCGCAGCGTTGCCGTGCCGCTGCCGCTCGTTTGCGCGGTCCCCTGCCCGCGCATGTTCGCCAGATACAAGGTGGGGGTGCCACCAGTCTGCGGCAGCGGATCAAGGTCATACATCTCGATCAGCGCGATGCCCGTGGTGTCGCGCG
>DATHXZ010000294.1:0-10108 GCA_035459405.1 Chthoniobacterales bacterium | reverse complement strand
GCCGCGGATTTCAACCGTGCCGTCGGCAATCTCGCTCACCTCGAGCTCGAACAAACGGCGGACGAAATTTGGATGGCTGCGCGAGACAATGATCTCGGGCCCGCGGATGCCATTCTCGACCGCGACGACGTAGGCGCGGAGGCGATCGCCGACATTGTAATCTTCAACCACGACGCGCTCGCGCTGCGGCATGATGGCTTCAAACTTTCCGAGGTCGAGGATCACATCAGAGCGATCGAAACGCCGAACCGTGCCGCTCACGATCTCGCCGGCGCGATCCTTGAACTCCTCGTAAATCATCTCCTTCTCGACCTGGCGAATGCGCTGCATGATCGCCTGCTTCGCGGTCTGCGCGGCGATGCGGCCGAAATTGCGCGGCGTCACCTCTACCTCTATCGCTTCGCCTGGCTGCGCATCGGGCTTGATGTCGCGCGCACGATTGACCGATATCTCGTCCTGCGGGTTCGTGACCTTCTCGACTACAAGCAGGTTCGCGAGCGCCTTCATCTCGCCGGTCTTGGGATTGATGTCGATGTGGAGATCGCGCGAGGCGCTCACGCTTTTCTTGGAAGCGGTGAGCACAGCATTCGAGACCGCCTCGATCAGGATATCGCGTTTGATCCCGCGCTCCCGCTCGAGGTAATCCAGCATGGCGATAAACTCGGCGTTCATAAAAGCATCACGTCCGCAGACGAAAAAGAGTGGGACACCGGCTCCCACTCCAATCCACCGCGGACTAGGCCCGGAAAGTAAGTTCCGGAAGCTCCGCCGTCAAGGACGGATGCTCGTACGCTTCGATGTTGGATGTTCGATGTTGGATGCTCGATGTTCAGGGCTTGAGCTTCGGACAACGTCGAACATCCAGCACCGAACGCCCAATACCGAAGGCGGAGAGCACTCATTGGACGTTTGCCGTTGAAGGGTCGGCCGTGTGGCGCGTGCCGCACTGCCTCATCGTTCTCGCCGCCTGGGCCGCGATGTATCTGCCTGGGCTCGGCTCGCTGGAGATTAAAAGCGAGGAAGGCCGCCGCATCCTTCCAGCCGTGACAATGCTGGCGACCGGCAACTACGTGGTGCCGTACGTCGGCGGCGAGCCGTACCTGCGCAAGCCGCCGCTCATTAATTGGCTCGTCGCGGCCTCGTTCAAGCTCTTTGGCGTGCAGAATGAATGGACCGCGCGACTGCCATCCGTTGTCTGCGTCCTGGCGGCTGCATTGACGTTCCTTTTCGTCGCGCGCCCTAGTCTCGGCGCGAACGGCTCGTTCTTCGCCGCGCTGATGTGGCTGACGAACTTCGGCATCATCGAGAAAGGCCGGCTGATCGAGATCGAGGCGTTGTATGTCTCGCTCTTCGGGATCGCGATCATCTGCTGGCTCACGTTCTGGCAGCAGCGGCGCTCATCCTGGCTCGCGTGGATCGTGCCCGCGCTCTTCCTCGCGCTGGGCATTCTCGCCAAAGGCCCGCTCCATCTGCTGTTTTTCTATGGAATCGTATGCGTCGTGCTGTTTCGCGCGGGTGAGCTTCGATCGCTAGTGCATCCGGCACATGGCGTCGGTGTGGTTCTGATGCTGGGCGTTTTCGCAGCATGGGCGGTGCCCTATCTGCAGATGACAGCAGGTCTCAACACCGGCGCTGTCTGGTCGCGCCAATTCACCGGCAGGTTGTCGGGCGAAGATGTCGACCTTGGCCGCTGGATTATGAATATCCCACGCGCGTTCGCATATGGATTGCCGTGGGCGCTGCTGCTGTTTTTCGTGCGGAGCGCGTTTAGCGGCTCGCGTGAAGGTCGAATGGCGCACGCGATCGCAATCAGTACTGCCGCACTCTTCGTTGGGATCAATCTCGTTCCCGGAGCGCTCCCGCGCTACGCAATGCCGCTTCTGGTTCCCGCGGTCTGGCTGATCGCGAACATCCTTACCGCCGAGCAATTGATCGGATCGAATCCGCTCGCCGGGCCCACCACATGGATGCGACGGAATGTACCGGCTGTCGCGCTGACGATCGCTGCCGCAATCTGCATCTACGGTTTTGCGCTCGTGCCGTTTCTCGCCAAGCGCGAGAAGGTGCGCAACATCGCGCGCCAGATCGACGCCGCAGTGCCAGCAGGTGAGCGACTGTTCGTGGTCGATCCGGAGTACCAGCCGTTCCTGTTCTATTTGCGCACGCCTTTCGCCTATTCTTCCGACGTCGAGAAGGTGCCGGGCGACGCTCGATTCGTTCTCGTGCAGAGCCGTGACGCGCAGCGGGCGCTGAAAAGCAGGCGATGGACACAGCCGCTACGCGAAGTCGCGCGCGTCACCGACTATCGGAAGAAGACCGTCATCCTGTTCGCACTCGGCGGGGACTCGTAAACGTCCCATTCCGCCGTTTGACATCCGGTCAAACTGAATTACTTAGCGTGCTAACTATCGAGCCGCGGAATGCAACAAGTCGACACACAGAAAATCGGCCTCATCCTCGTCGAGACCGCGCGCGCCTGGCGCACGAAGCTCGACCAGCGGCTGCGTCCGCTCGGCCTCAGCCAGGGCAAGTGGACCACGCTCGTGCATCTCGCCTGGGGTGGCGACAAGCTCACCCAGCGTGAGCTGGCCGGCCGCATCGGCATTGAAGAGGCTACGCTTGCCGGGTTGCTCGATCGCTTGCAGAGGGATCGTTGGATCCAGCGCAAAACATCCGAGCACGATCGGCGCTGCAAAACGGTGCATCTGCAGCCGCGCTCGAAGAAGGTGCTCGCCAAGATTTTCGAGACAGCGCAGGCCTTGCGACAGGAACTCATCAGCGACATCCCGCCCGCGGACCTAGAGATCTGCATGAATGTGCTGGCGCGGATCCGCGACAAGGCCGACGCAGTCAGTCAGGACGCGATCATCCGAAAAGTGAACGGCACGCGTAACCAGTTGAACGGAATAGCTGTCAAAGGTGTCGGAGCGAGAGCGCCCGGCAAGCGGACACACAGATGAGCGAAGCAAAGCAAACAGGCCGCCGATTCCGATTTGTCGCGAAGGCAACAGCCGTTGCTTTGCTCGCCGCCATCGTGGCGTACTTCATCGTCGGTCGCGGCAAGAAGGCCGGCGGACCGCCGGAACGTGCGCCGCGTTCGGTCTTCGTCGCGAAAGTAACAACGCAAGACGTCCCGCTCTACCTCGACGAAATCGGCACCACCGCGGCGTACGAGACTGTCGACGTAAAGCCACAGGTGACCGGGCAGATCATTTCGCGCGAATTCACGGATGGCGCTGATGTTAAAAAAGGCGACCTCCTGTTCCGCATCGATCCGCGGCCGTACGAAGCAGTGCTCGCCTCCGCGAAAGCTGACGCTGCGTTGGCGCAGGCAAATCTCCGCCGCCAGATGGAACTGCAGGCGAAGAACGTAACGGCCACACAGGAACTCGACACCGCCCGCGCGAACGCAATGCGCACCGAAGCGGCCGTCGCGTCCGCGCAGGTGAACCTCGACTTCTGCAACATCAAGGCACCGATCAACGGCCGTGTCGGTTTGCGAAATGTCGACGTGGGAAATGTCGTCGCGCCCGGTGGCGCTACGCCACTCGTCACCATCCAGGGGCTCGACCCGATCTACACCGATTTCACGGTGGCGGAACCTGATCTGCCACTCGTCCGCTCGTACTTAGGCAACACAAACCTGAAGGTCATGACTGACGCGGAAGACGACAAGGTAGAAGCCCGCGGCGGCCAGCTCTACTTCATCGACAACGCGGTGCAGGCAGGCGCCGGTACCGTCAAGGTGCGGGCAGTCACCCCAAATCCTGATCGCGCGCTCTGGCCATCGCAGTTCGTCCGTGTGCGGCTAATCCTCGATCTGCTGAAAGAGGCTACGCTGGTTCCCGGAAGCGCGGTGCAGATCGGGCAGAACGGCCCTTACGTGTTTGTCGTGAGACCGGATTCGACGCTCGATCTTCGGCAGGTCAAACCGGGCCAGACGCATGGCGATCTCACCGTGATTAATGAAGGCGTTCGTGCGGGTGAGATGGTGGTGGTGAGCGGCCAGCTTCAGCTTTCGCCGGGTGCGAAGGTGGTTGTTAAGGAAGTTGGCGGACCGGGCGGGCAAGGCGCGCCAGAGCGGACAAAAACAATTCAGTAAGCACGGGGACGAGATGGCTACCGGAGACAGAGGTACAGATCGCGACGGTCGCGATGGCGTGAGCTCGAACGGGAACGGCTCGGACGGCGAGCTCGTGCACGATCCGCAGGTAGACGACGTGCGGAACACGCCGGCGGCGAAGCTCGTGCAGTTCTCGTCGGGGTTGTCGAAGCCGTTCATTCAGCGGCCTGTGATGACGATGCTGCTCACAGCGTCGATCATTGTGTTTGGCGTGCTCGCCTTCAAGCAGCTGGCCGTGAATGACCTGCCGGCGGTCGATTACCCGGTGATTCAGGTGAGCGTGAACTACCCGGGAGCCAACCCGGAGACGATGGCGAACACGATCGCCACGCCACTGGAGAAGCAGTTCACGCAGATCCCCGGCATCACGCTCAGCACGAGCTCGAGCACGCAAGGCAGCACTAACATCACCCTGCAGTTCGACCTCTCGAAGAGCGTCGACGCCGCCGCGACCGACGTGCAGGCCGCGATCCAGCGCGCGATGGGGCAGTTGCCTAACGACCTGCCGCAGCCTCCGAGGTTCGAGAAGTCCAACCCGAACGATCAGCCGGTGTTCTTCATCGCGCTGACCAGCGACACGCTGACCGACGGCGACCTCTACAAGTACGCCACCTCGCAGGTGCAGCAGCGGGTCAACATCCTCCCCGGCGTTTCGCAGGTGCAGATCTACGGCGTGAAGGCTGCGATCCGCGTGAAGGCCGACCCGGGCGCGCTCGCCTCGCGCCGGATCACGCTCGACGAACTCTCGAATGCCATCCGCGCGGGCACGTCCTACGCCGGTGCGGGGCAGTTCGATGGCAAGACGCACTCGTTCGTGTTGCGGCCGAACGCGCAGATCGCGGATGCCGAAGGTTACCGGAACCTCATCATCGGCCGCGGCGAAGACAATTCGCCGATTTACCTGCGCGACGTGGCCACGGTTACCGACAGCGTGCAGGACGAAAGATTGTCGCGTCACTTCTTCGCGCGCGGTTTCAACCCGCCGGCCTCGACGATCGTCATGGCGGTCTCGCGTCAGGCGGGCGCGAATGCGGTTGAAGTTGCAAAGTCGATTCGCGAGTTGTTGCCGCAGCTTCGCGTCGAGCTTCCGGGCTCGATCAACCTGATCCCGACGTTCGATCGCGCGAAGACGATCGAGCGCTCCGTGCACGACGTGCAGGAGACGCTCCTCATCGCGTTCGCGCTCGTCATCATCGTCATCTTTGTGTTCCTCGGCCGCGCCGCGGACACGATGATTCCGGTGGTCGCGCTGCCGCTGTCGCTACTGATCACGTTCCTGTGCATGTGGGCGCTCGGATTCTCGATCAACAACCTGACGCTGATGGCGCTCACGCTCGCGATCGGCTTCCTCGTCGACGACGCGATCGTGTTCCTCGAGAACGTGGTGCGCCGTGCCGAAAACGGCGAGTCAATCTACAAGGCGACGCTGAACAGCGCGGGCGAGATCTCGTTCACGATTCTTTCGATGACGCTGTCGCTGGCGGCGGTGTTCATCCCGCTGGTGTTCATGCCGGGGCTGCTCGGCCGCATCTTCCGTGAGTTCGCGATCACCATCATCGTCGCGATCATCGCGTCGGGCGTGGTGTCGCTGACGCTCACGCCGCTGATGTGCGCGCGAATGCTGCGCGAACGCGGCCCGGGTCATCGGAAGAGCTGGATGGAACGCTTCACGGAGAGCTTCTTCGATCCTATCCTTCGCTTCTACGGTCGGACACTCGATGCGTTCCTGCGGCAAGCCTGGCTGGCAATTCCGATCCTCATCGCCTGTGGCGTCGGACTCTGGTATTTCTTCACCGCGCTGCCGTTCACGCTTCTGCCGACGGGTGATAGCGGCACGATCCGCGGAAATCTTCTTCTGCCGGAAGGCGCGTCGCCGCAGCAGCAACGTGAGGTTCAGGGCAAACTCGATCCGATTCTGCAGGCTAACCCCGCAGTGGATAAATACTTCACGGTCGCCGGCAGCGGCCGCGGCGGCTCGGCGGGTATCTTTACAGTCCTGTTCTTAAAGGATGCGAGCGAGCGTCCGCCGATTGAGGAAGTCGCGATGCAGTTGCGGCGCGAGCTCGGCACGATTCCCGGTGTTTTCCCGACGTTGAATCCGCAGCCGGTGTTGCAGATCAACATCGGCGGCGCGGGTAGCTCATTTGGCCGGTATAGCTACGTCATCAGCGGCATCAACCCTGACGAAGTTTACGCGGCCGCAGAGAAGCTCGGCGAGAAACTCCGCGGCTACGAAGGCTTCGCGGCACCACCGCGTTCGAATCTGTTCCGCAACACGCCGAACATCGACATCAACATCGATCGCGATCGCGCCAGCCTCTACGGCGTCTCCACGGCGAAGATCCAGAGCCTGCTTCGCGCGGCTTACTCGCAGAACTTCATCTACCTGATCAAACAGCCGGACGATCAGTATCAGGTCATCCTCGAAGTCGAAGACTCGGAGCGCAGCAATCCCGAAGACCTGCGCAACCTTTACGTAAAGCCGGACAACGGAGACAGGCTGATCCCGGTTCGCACGCTGACGAAATTCGAGACAAAGCTCGGATTACAGTCGGTGAACCATCTGAATCAGTTCACCGCGGTTACCTTCGGCTTCGATACAAAGCCTGCCGTTGCCCTCGGCGATGTGACCGAGTTCATCGAGAAAGCAGCAGCGGAAACGCTCCCGCCGACAGTGAAAGGTGAGCTGCAGGGCGAAGGCCTCGTTCTCCAGCAGTTGTTCAATGCGCTCCCGTATCTGGTGATCGCGGCGATTTTCGTGATGTATGTGATCCTCGGCATTCTCTACGAGAGCTACGTCCATCCCATCACTGTTTTGTCCACGCTCTTTCCGGCCGTCGTTGGCGGATTGCTGACGCTGTGGATCTTCAATTCAACGCTCTCGCTCTACTCCGTCATCGGCTTGTTCCTGCTGATGGGCATCGTGAAAAAGAACGGCATCATGATTGTCGACTTTGCCCTGCACCGTCTCGATGAAGGGTACGATCGACGCACGGCGATCCACGAAGCGAGCGTCGAACGGTTCCGCCCGATCATCATGACCACGCTCGCAGCCCTGATGGGCGCGGTGCCGCTGGCACTCGGTTACGGTGCGGATGGCTCCTCCCGTCGGCCACTCGGCCTTGTCATCGTGGGCGGACTGGTGATCTCCCAGTTGATCACCCTCTACATCACACCGGTAATCTATCTTGCGCTTGAGTGGTTCCAGGAGAGCGTGCTCGATAAGGTCCCGTTCCTGCGCAGCGGCCACACGCACCACGAAGGCGCGGATTCCCCCAAGCCGCGGCATGCGATTGACGAGCCGGTGCCGGCTGGCGTGCACTAAAACTACGCTGGCGCATAGCGCGCGAAGCTTCTGTCGCAACGGTCGGCGGAGCCATTGACTTAGTTCGTCATTTAGGATGAACTCCGCCAATGCGCTCCCATCGCTTCCTCTCTGCTGTCCTCGTTTTGGTTGTTTCGTTTGTCTGCGCCAGCACCCGCGCCCAGGTGACATATGAGATCCTGGCTAAAGGCGGAACGAACGGCCCCGGCGCACGGCCGAAGGGTGGATTGGTGCTGGGCCCTGACGGGAACTATTACGGTACGACGACGGAAGGCGGCGAATTTAACGGCGGCACGGTCTTCAGGCTGACGCCCCAAGGCGTGCTCACGCGGGTTGCTTCGTTCTCGTATGAAGAAGGTGGTCCGGAGAAAGGCTTAACCGTTGGTGCGGACGGCAAGCTTTACGGAACAACGCGCGGCGCGTTCGCCGGCACGCCGAATTCCAGAGGCACAGTGTTTCGCGTGAGCCTGGCTGGTGAGCTGACGATTCTCGCGACGTTTCCAAACGACAACCCACCGGTCCGGCCTCAGAGGCTGATTCAAGCAAGCGACGGGAACTTGTACGGCACCACGACGCTCGCCGGCTCACAGAACAGGGGCTCAGTTTTCCGTGTCGAACCGAATGGAAGCGTCATCACACTCGTGTCATTCACTGGCCCGAACGGTGCCGGACCGGAGGGTGGCCTGGTCGAGGGCAGCGATGGCGACTTGTATGGAACCACCGCCGGCGGCGGCGTGAATGGGTTGGGCACAGTGTTTCGCATGACGAAAGCAGGCGTGCTGACAACCGTGGCAAGTTTCACGTCGTTTTCGACAGGCTACAATCCTGAGGCTGAGTTGATTCAGACTTCAAACGGCAATTTCTACGGCGTCACCCAATCGGGCGGCGGCGACGACGGAACAGCGACTTCTGCCCGCGGCACGGTCTTCAGCGTTACACCTGCAGGCGTTTTGTCGCGTCTTGCGCGGCTGCCAGACACCTTTTCCGGCAGCAAAAGCCCGCTGGTCATCGGCACCGATGGCAACTTCTACGGCACGACAGCGGATCACTTCTACCGTGTCACGCCAGCGGGGCAGCTGACCGTGCTCGTTGCTTTCAACAGCAAATTCGACGGCAGGAATGCTGGAGTGCCGTTGCTGAAAGCCGCAGACGGTGGATTCCTTGGGACCACCAGTGGAGGCGGTACGACCGGGTTGAATGAGTTCGGGACGGTTCATCGCCTGACCGAAGACGGGGTGGCGACGACGTTTGTAACCTTTCCGAAAGTGCTGGGCACGGGTTTTAATTCGGAGCTTACACAGGGTGCGGACGGTCTGCTTTACGGCACTGTCCGTGACTCCCGCAGCCGTTCTGGCTTTTCGTTCAATGCCATCCCAGGGCCCTTTAGATTGACCACCTCTGGCGCAGCGACTCCTCTTTCGACCTTTCGCACATCTAGCGCGCTGGATTCTGGCGCCGTTTCTTCTCGGCTTGTTCCTGTAGGGACTGGCGATCTGTTTGGCACGATCTCGAATGGAGGCCAGATCGTGGGCAACCCTGGCTTTCCGATTCGCAACCCGTCTGGCTTTATCTATCGAATCCGGCCGACTGGGAGCGTCTCTACCGTTTATCAGTTCGAAGGCATAGGTAACCCCGGGGACGCGCCGAACGAACATGGCGAGAGACCATACGGTGCGCTGACGCCGGGACCGGATGGGCAATTCTACGGGACGACCTCATTCGGAGGCGCCGCGTCTCGCGGCACATTCTTTAAGATCGATGCGGCCGGTACTCTGACGACACTCGCTTCATTCAACGAAGCCAGTGGTCGCGTGCCGCACGCGGACCTGATTTTTAGCGATGGACTCTTCTATGGAGTGACGGCGGCGGGTGGTGATAATAATACCGGCACGTTTTTCACCGCCACGGCGGAAGGACAAATCACACGCGTCATTTCACTCCCGCCAGATTCGTATCTCAGCGGCCGTCTCATCCTCGCGGCCGATGGCAAATTCTACGGGCCTTTCAGCGGCGGCGGCGCGAACAACATCGGCCGGATTTTCCGGCTCACGAAAGTCGGTGAGCTGAGCACGTTCGCTTCGATGGACGCGGATACCGGCGCAATTCCGCGGGGCATCATGCAGGCCAGTGACGGCAATTTTTATGGAGTCACAGACCCCTTCGACGGGCCCGGTTCCATCTTTCGAGTGGAACCGAATGGTGCCGTGACCGCGCTGGTCAAGTTCAGCGAGGACAAAGGGCTGAATCCACGGGCCAACCTGATGCAAGCGAGCGATGGGCACTTGTACGGGACGACTTCCAGCGGCGGACCTTCCCGCAGTGGAGTCGTGTATCGGCTTCGAATCCTACCGCCGAAGCAACTCCTGAACATCAGCACGCGCCTGCGTGTGCAGACCGGCGAGAACGTGCTGATCGGCGGCTTTATCGTCAGCGGCAGCCAGCCGAAGAAGGTGATCGTGCGTGCGCTTGGCCCATCGTTGCAGGGGAAAGGTGTCAGCGGCGCGCTGGCCAATCCGGTGCTGGAATTGCGCGGCGCCGGTGGCGCGCTCATCGCGAGCAATGACGATTGGCGAACGACGCAGGCCGCCGAGATCCAGGACAGCGGTGTACCGCCTGAGAACGATCTCGAGGCTGCCATCGTCGCTACGCTTCAGCCGGGC
>DATHXZ010000293.1:0-2205 GCA_035459405.1 Chthoniobacterales bacterium | reverse complement strand
TCCTCGTCGATCTCCTGCTCCAGCTCCTCCTTGCGGAAGAGGTCGATGATCCGGGCCCGGAAAACCCGGACCCAGTTCATCTTCTTAGGCGCTGCGCATGACGCGCGCGACGGCTGCGGAAAGACGTTCCCAATTTGCCTCCTCGGTCTCGAGCTGCCGGCGACCGCTTCGCGTCAGGCTGTAAAAACGGGCGCGTTGATTGTTCTCGGAAATGCCCCACTCGGCTGCGATCCAACCCTGCTGGACAAGCCGGTGCAGCGCCGGGTAGAGCGAGCCTTCTTCTACCGTGAGCTCCTGGTCGGCGAGCTGCTGAATCCGTTTCGCGACTCCGTAACCGTGCATCTCGCCATGCATCAGCGCCTTCAGGATCAGCATGTCGAGGGTGCCCTGAAGGAGCTTGGCGTTCGATGTCCCCACCAATTCGATGCTGTGCGCGTCCAGCGCCGTGTCAAGCACACGACGAAACGTGCGGCGGGTGCCTCATCCATCCAAGCGTGCAACGCGCGTGGCCTACGGCAGCAGCGAGCCGGCTTCATACGGCACGCCGCTCTTAACAACCGCGTGAATATCTGACCCGCGTGCGATGTCATCCAGCGGGTTCGAGTTCAGGATGACGAGGTCTGCGAGCTTGCCTGCTTCGACCGCGCCAAGCTTCGAACCTTTCCGGCCGCCGAATGCGCGGGCGCCGTTTGCGGTGGTGCATCGCAGGATTTGCATCGGCGTGAGGCCCGCTTCGCGCATCAGCTGAAACTCACGAAAGATGGATGGTCCGTGAATCGTGCCGATGTTTCCCGCATCAGTCCCGGTGGCGGTCGGGATGCCCGCATCATGCAACGTCTTGAGATTCTTCAGGGCGACGTCGTACGTCTGTGCGATGCGAGTCAGAGCAGGCTCCGGATTCATCATCATGTCGGAAATGCGTGGCGGGATTTTGTCGCCGGGCAATTTCGTCACATCGAGCGTCGCGACGACTTCAGGGCTGCCCCACTGCTGCTCCTCCGGCGTGAGCTCGAGCCTGTTTGCAAAGGTGCGGCTATAGCGCTCGAAGACGACGAGCGTCGGCGTGAGGATCGTGCCGCGCGCCTGCATCAGCCTAACGAATGCTTCGTCGACCTGCTTGTCGGTGACGCTGTGCACGAGCAGGTCGGCGCCTTCTTCCACGGCAGCACGCGCGGCCTCTAGCTCCGTCGCATGAACCGCGACACGCAGTTTGTGCCGGCGGCTTTCCTCGATCACTGCCTTCACGATTGGTCGAAACTTCTCAGGCGGGCTCTCAGGCGTGACGACGTACCAGATCTTGACGAAGTCGGGCTGGGAGCGGCTGAGCTTCTTCACCAGCTCACGCGCTTTCTGCGGCGACGTGACCTGCACGATCGGCGGATCACCCAAATCAAGTTGCGGACGTGCGACACTCGAGATCAGCGGACCGGCGATCGCCACCCGCGGCGCTTTCGCTGTTTCGTTCGCCAGCTTGCGCACCTCGAAATTCCAAAGCGGCCCACCGACGTCGACGACGGATGTGATGCCGCTCCGCAAGTGCCGCGCGAACGTGTCGGGCAGCGTGCGCTTGATCACGGCGAGCTCGTCGGCATATGGGCGCACCGCATTCAGATCAACGACGTCTGGCCGGGTGAACAGGCCGCCGGATTGGAAGAAGTGGACATGCGTATCGATGTAGCCTGGCAGGATGAACTTGCCTTTGCAGTCGATGACGCGCGCGTCCGGCGGGGCTTTCGCCTCCGCGGCTGGGCTGACCGCCTCGATTGTGTCGCCTTTCACGACGACCGCCGCGTTCGCGATGATGCGGCCGTCACGCGGGTTGATGACGGTGGCGCCGACAAAGGATACATTCCCGGCGAGCGCCGGAGCGCTCAGCGCGAAGGCCGCACAAACAGCGGCGAGCAATCTCATATTTCCAAACTTCCGCGATAGAGCTGGATTGACAAAGCTTTAGCACAGCCGTGGACGCGAATTCGAACCGTCGAGATGATGGTGCACCGGCGGTGAGTTTCGCGCCGCGCATCTTCGAGTCGGTGCTCTACGTGGACGATTTGTCGGCGGCGGTGACGTTCTACGATGAGGTGCTCGGGCTGGAGCTGATCAGCAGGATCGATCTCGTGGCGGCGTTTCGGTGCGCGGGCGGCGTGCTCCTGCTCTTCGATCCGAAGCTTAGCGCCGCCGCCGGGCGCGACATCCCATCGCACG
>DATHXZ010000292.1:0-4120 GCA_035459405.1 Chthoniobacterales bacterium | reverse complement strand
GGGATTTGACGCTGAAGCCAGTGCCGACTTTGCCGGCAAAAAGCAGCTTTTTGCCTTCGTAATAGCCAACCAGCAGCGCGCCGAAGTGCTTGCGCGAGCCCGCGGGCGGCGTGTATCCGCCGATCACAAACTCCTGCTCGTTTAGCACCTTCAGCTTGATCCAGAGGCCGCTCCTTCGATCGGGCTCGTAGACCGACGCGCATTGCTTGCCGATCAACCCTTCCAGCCCAAGCTGCTTCACCTGGTCGAGCAACGGCTCCGCATCGCGGCCGACTTCACCCGAGTAGCGGATCACCTCGCCCGCGTTTTCGCAGAGGCGCTGGAGGAGCTCCTTCCGACTCTCAAGCGGCTGCGCGGTGAGCGTCTTTCCTGCCGCCTGCAGCAGATCGAACACATAGTAGTAGGTCGGCGACTTGCGCCCTTCCATCTCGAGCGCCTGCAAGAGCTGAAACGATGAACGCCCCTGCTCGTCGAGCGCGACGACTTCGCCGTCAACCACGCAATCATCGACCGGCAGCGCGCGAACAGCGTCTGTGATTTCAGGAAACCGCGCGGCCAGCTCGTTTCCATTGCGCGAGACGAGGTTCACCTTATCGCCGTTCTTCACCGCGATGATGCGGAAGCCGTCGAACTTCAGCTCGTAAACCCAATCACCGGCTGTCGGTGGTTGCTCCAGCAGCTTCGGCTTCATCGGCGCGATGAACCGTGCTTTGCCCGCCGGCAAGTCCTTGGGTAGGGACAGCGCGCTGCGCTGTCCGACACGCGTGCCACGAGCGCTCGACTTCCGACTTGCCTTCGACCGCCGCTCCCGCTCCTCCGCCGCTTTCCCTTTATTCGACTGCCACTCCGCATCCCGCTCCTCGGCGATCTGCTGCATCGTTCGCCCGGTTTTCACGGATTCGTCGTCGCGCTTCTTCGAGATCGGCGCGTGATTCTCCGTCGCCTTCAGCAGCAGCCACTGCGGCTTAGCGGCATCCATCCGCGTGCGAATCAGCGCCCACTCGCCATGCGCCTTCTCGCCGTGCAAAACGATGTGCATCCGCCCGTCCTTCAGCGCCTGTAGTGGATCCTCCCCGTAGACGTAGTACGTCCCGCGATCCCAGACCATCACGGTGCCGCCCCCGTATTGTCCCTTCGGAATGACACCTTCGAACGTCTCGTAGTCGATCGGATGATCTTCGACTTCGACCGCGAGGTGCTTCGCGCCTTTGCCGAGCGGCAGCCCCTTCGGCACCGCCCACGATTTCAGCACGCCTTCCATTTCCAATCGGAAGTCGTAATGCAGGCGCGTCGCATCATGCTTTTGGATCACAAACCGCGAGGCGCCTTTGACCGCCTTGGGCAGCGGCTTCCCGCCCGCCGGCTCGCTCGTGACGGCGAAGTTCCGCTTCCGCTTGTATTCCTGGAGGCCCATGCGCGTGACCGGCTGTATAACGACCGCCGCTCATCTACTACAAACGAAAACGCCACGGCAGTCGCGCGGACTACCGTGGCCGTCCGTGTGATTCTGTCGTGTCCGAGCGCCTGGGCTAAGCCGCGACTTCCGCTTTAGCCGGAGCAGCCGCTTCGTTGCCCGTCGGCTCTCCGACGAGGTAACGCGTGAACCGGCGGATCACGATGTTCTCGCCGAGCTCGGAGATTTTCGTCGCAACGAGCTCCTTGATTGTCTGGTCGGGGTTCTTGATGAATCCCTGCTCCACCAGGCAAACCGTGCTGTAGAATTTGTCGAGCTTCCCGGCCACGATCTTGTCGACAACGTTCGCCGGTTTACCCTGCACCTGGCCCTCGAAGATGGCGCGCTCACTCGCCACCAGCTTCTCGGGCACCTCATCACGGCTGACGTAGAGCGGATGCGCCGCAGCGATGTGCAGCGTGATGTCCTTGACGAACTCGCGGAAGTTCTCGTTCTTGGCGACGAAGTCCGTCTCGCAGTTTACTTCGACGAGCACGCCGACTTTGCCCTGCAGGTGAATGTACGACGCGACGATGCCTTCCTTCGTCGCACGGCTCGCTTTCTTGCCCGCGCTCGCGATGCCCTTCGTGCGCAGTGACGCTTCAGCCTTCTCGATGTCGCCACCGGATTCGGCCAGCGCGCGCTTGCAGTCCATCATGCCAGCGTTCGTCTTTTCGCGAAGCTGCTTAACGAGTTTGGGATCGATGTCGGCCATAGGAAAAGGATTGTAGGGCGGGCGCTTCGCCTGCCGATTTGCTGCTTAGGCAAGCGAAGCGCTTGCCCTACAAGATGATCTACGCCGAGACGCCAGCCATCTCGACCTGCTCGCGCACGCGTGCTTCGCCGCTCGCCGATACAATCGAATCGACCAGCTTCTGAAGGACGACGCGGATCGCACGGATCGCGTCGTCGTTGCCGGCGATTGGGTAATCGATGATCTCGGGATCAGCGTTCGTGTCGACGATCGCGACGGTCGGAATGCCGAGTCGCTTGGCTTCGAGCACGGCATTCTGCTCGCGGGTGGTGTCGATGACGACCATCGCGTCGGGAAGCTTTTGCATTTCGATGATGCCGTCGAGGTTCCGGCGGAGCTTGGCGCCTTCGCGACCGAGCGCAGCGAGCTCCTGTTTGCCCATCTTCCGGAACTCAGGCGACTTCTCGATGTCCTCGATATACCGCAGGCGCGCGATGCTCTTCCGGATCGTTGCCAGGTTCGTCAGTGTGCCACCGAGCCAACGCTGGTTGACGTAAAACTGACCGCACGCGAGCGCCGCTTCCTTAACCGCTTCCTGCGCCTGCTTTTTGCACCCGACGAACAGAATCTTGCCGCCACGACGTGTCACCTCCTGCAGGAAATCGGTCGCGCGCTGCAGCTGCTTTACCGTCTCATCGAGATTGATGATGTAGATCTGGTTGCGCTGCTCGAAGATGAACGGCTTCATCTTCGGATTCCACCGCTTCGTCTGGTGTCCAAAATGGACGCCGGCTTCGAGCAGTTCGGGTACGAGTTCAGTCATTGTCGCCATACAGAAAAGCTAAGCACTGCGCCGGGCGCAGCGAGCCGGGAAGATGCTACACTGGCCGCTGGGTGGCAACCCCTATTTGCAAGGCGAAAATGCCATCGCAGACGTAGTGCTGACGCCCCGCAGAACATGACGAAAACACGCCTCACGATCTGGTGTAATCCGCAGGTTTCGGATTCCGCACGCGCTCTGCTCACCGAAGGAACGAAGGCGCACCGGGTCGTCTTTTCGCCCGTCGTGACATACAATCTCGACGCCGGGCCGGCGGACCCCGCACTGCTCAAGGCCGACGTGGCCTTCGGCCAGCCAGACCCGCAGACGATCATACGAGCAGAGAAGCTGCGGTGGACCCACCTCACAAGCGCCGGGTACGCGCGGTACGACACGCCCGAGTTCCGCAACGCGATTGCCGCGCGCGGCGCGATCCTGACGAACAGTTCTCAAGTCTACGCGGAGCCGTGCGCGGAACATCTGTTCGCATTCATGCTCGTCCAGGCGCGCCAGCTTCTTTGGACGTACCAGATGCAGCTCACCGAGCGCTCGTGGAAAACAGAGCCGCTGCGCGTCGCATCGCGGCTGCTGACCGGCCAGAGCATGCTCTTGCTCGGCTACGGAGCCATCGCGCGACGACTGTGCAAGCTAGTCGAGCCGTTCGGGATAAAAATCACGGCGGTGCGCCGCCACCCAACTGGCGACGAACGCGTCCCAACGATCCGTGAAGATCAAATTGAGCAAGCGCTCCGGGAAGCGGATCACGTGGTGAATACCCTCCCTGAGGGCGAGGCAACAAAACACTTCGTGAACGCCGCTCGGTTCGCGGCCATGAAGCCGGGCGCCATCTTCTACAACGTCGGTCGTGGCGGCACAGTCGATCAGGATGCGCTGCTCGCGTCCTTGCGAAGCGACCAGCTTGGCGCCGCATATCTCGACGTCACAGTTCCGGAGCCGTTACCGCCGGAACATCCGCTCTGGAGTGCGCCGCGGTGTTACATCACACCGCACGCCGCAGGCGGCCACAGCGACGAGCACGAGCGGTTCGTAAGGCATTTTCTGGAAAACGTGAAGCGGTTCACAACAGGCAAGCCGCTGCTCGACCGCGTGATGTAGGTAGCGGCATCGCGCTGCGATGTCCGAAGCGCGTGGC
>DATHXZ010000291.1:0-5638 GCA_035459405.1 Chthoniobacterales bacterium | reverse complement strand
CTTCCGCACAGCAGATTGCAGCGCGTCGATTTCATCGCGATCGGCGGGCGAACGGTCGGCGTCGATTTACCGGAAGGCGCCGAGATCGCGGTGAAGCGCAGCCTTTTGGATCAGCTGCTGATGAATCGCGCTGCAGAAGCTGGTGTCGAGGTGCGCCAGCCAACGACAGTTCGGCAGCTCCTTTTTGAACGCGACGCATGGCAGATCATCGCAAACGAGGAAGCACTCCACGCGCGCGTCGTCATCGCTGCCGACGGGCGCAACTCGACTGTGGCGCGCCTGCTCGGCGCCTTGCCGCCTGCGACCAGGGAGCGCGTCGGATTGCAAACGCACATCCCAATGCCGCTGGGATTCGGCGAGCGGGTGGTGCTGCAGTTCCTGCCCGAGGGCTACTCCGGTCAGGCGCCAGTCGGCGACGCGCAGCTCAATGTCTGCCTCGTCGCGACGCCGCCGAAGCTCGACGCGCTGAAAAGCTGGGCAGCTGAACGATTCGGCATTCCGGTTGATCATGCGTGGAGAACGATCACGCCGCTGCGCCGCGCTGCTGTCAACCCCGGCTATCCGCGGCTGTTCCTTGCCGGCGATGCTGCCCGCGTGGTCGAGCCATTCACCGGCGAAGGCATTTACTACGCGCTACGCTCCGGCGAGCTGGCAGCCGAAGCCGCGATCTCATTGATCCGAACTGGCGACGAAGCTCGCGCGCGTCACGCCTACGCGGCGGCACATGAGCAACTGTATCGCGGCCGGTTGTGGCTGAACCGAATCGCGCGCGCGGCAGTGTTATCGCCGCGCGCCACATCCCTGCTGCTTCGCGCAGCGGTGATCCACCCTGCGCTGCTCCGCAGCTTGACGGCTAAAATCGTGCGCTAAGTCTGCTGGCGACACGCCTTGACCGTGTTCGCCATCAGCATCGCTATGGTCATCGGCCAGACGCCGCCGGGTACCGGCGTGATTGCGGACGCCTTTTCAGCGACTTCGTCGAAGGCGACATCGCCGACCAGCCGGTAACCACGGTCGCTCCCGGCGTCCTCCACGCGGTTGATCCCGACGTCGATCACGACCGCGCCTTCGCGCACGTGTGCCGCTTTCAGGAACTGCGGCTGTCCGATAGCCGCAATGATGATGTCCGCCGAGCTCGTGATCTCTTGCATGTTGCGCGTGCGGGAATGCACGACTGTCACCGTCGCGTCCGCCTGCTTGCCCTTCTGCATCAGCAGCATCGCCATCGGCTTGCCCACGATCATGCTGCGACCGAGCACAACGACGTGCGCGCCCGAGATCTGTGTGCCGCTCTCCACGAGCAAACGCTGGCAGCCGAGCGGCGTGCAGGGCACAAAACCCGAGTCATCGCCGAGCGCGAGCTTCGCAACGTTTGCCGGATGAAACCCGTCGACGTCCTTCGCCGGATCGAGCGCCTGCACGATCGCGTGCTCATCGATATGCTTCGGCGGCGGCGATTGCACGAGAATGCCGTGAACGGCGAAATCGCAATTCAGTTCTTCGACACGAGCGAGCAGCTCCTCCTCCGTCGTCGACGCGGGCAGCTCCAGCTTCACGGAGTGCAAGCCGAGCTCGCGGCACATCTTGTCCTTCGATCGCACGTACGCGCGAGATGCCGGATCATGGCCGACTAACACCACCGCAAGTCCTGGCGTCACGCCGCGTTTCTGCATGCCGGCGATCTCGCCACGCAGCTCCGCGTAAACCTTTTCCGCGACCGCGCGGCCTTCGATCAGTTGAGCCATCGCTCAGAGCATCTCCACGTTTTGCATCATCGCATTCTGCAAACGCAGACGCTCCGACTCAAATTCTGTGTCGCTCGCGGACGCGTGCACGCGATGCGGAGCACCAAAGATCACACGCACCTTTGAGAACGGTCGCGGCAGGATGAAGCGATCCCAGCTCTTCAATCGCCAGCAGCTCTCGTATTCCATGTTGATCGGGACCACGGCTGCGCCGGATTTCTGCGCGAGAAAGACAATGCCGCCGCCGATCTGGTAAGCTGGCCCGCGGGGGCCGTCGGGTGTCATCACCGCGTCGCGGCCTCCGGCAATCACATCGGCGAGCTGCAGCATCGCGGTCGCGCCTCTGCGGGAACTCGATCCGCGCACAACTTCATAGCCGAAGCGGCTGACGAGATCGGCAAGCACGTCGCCGTCGCGGCTCGCACTGATGAGCGCTGCGCCTTTGCGGTTCGGCAGGTAGGTGCGCAGCACGTGCGGCAGCAGCAACAGACGATTGTGCCAGAGGGCGCCGATGTAGCGCTGGTTAGGCGGCGTGCCGACAACGGCCGCGCGATCGTCGATCTGGAACCGCAGCGTTCGCGCCCAAACGCGCAGCAGATGATAACCAAACGCGATCAGCCAACGCGCCGCCGGTCCTCGGATCTTCAACTTGGCGTCTGCGGGGTTTGCGTGCCGGGGTCCTTCCATCGAAACGCCCGCGGATTCGGCAACCCGAGCTGATCGAGGATGCGCCACACGACCGTATCGACGACTTCGGTTACCGACTGGGGCCGACTGTAGAACGAGGGAATTGCCGGCAGCACGACAGCACCGGCTTTCAGGACGGAGACCACGTTCCGCGCGTGGATCAGATTCCACGGCGTCTCCCGTGGCACAATCACAAGCTTCCGGCGTTCCTTCAGAAACACGTCGGCCGTCCGGAGCAGTGCAGTCTCACCCGAGCCGCTCGCGATGCGCCCGAGCGTCGACATCGAGCAAGGCACGATCACCATCGCGTCGAAGCGCGCCGAGCCGCTCACATACGGCACGTTGAGATCATTCTCGGGATGCTTCGCGACACCGGCAGGAACTCGAAGTTCGTCCACCTCCTGAGTCGAAACCTGCCGAGCATGGCCGCTCATCACGAGGTGCACCTCGTTCGCCGCGCAGTCGATCTGCTCGAGCAACCGCTGCAGGTAGATCGTGCCGCTGGCACCAGTGGCGGCGATCACGAGCTTCATGGCGGCTACAGAATCACAATCGCTGGGCCAACACTAGACGTGTTCTACGGGCGCTCGAACAGCGGCGGAATACCGCCCGTGCCGAGAAGTTGAATCCCTCGCCTGCAAGATACATTACCGCATGATCAAGCGCCTCCTGCACACTCGCTATCGCGTCACCGATCTCGAGAAAACCGTCTCGTTCTACAAGGACGTGCTCGGGCTGGAGGAAACGCGACGCCACACGTCGGGGCGCGGGTCGCACTTGGTGTTCTTCAAAGCGCCAGGCAGCGAAGAGGAGATCGAGCTCTGCAAGTTCGACGAGAGCGGCCCGGTCGTTGTCGGACCAGACCTGACGCATCTCGCGTTCGAGGTCGATGACATCGAGGAGTTCGCCAAGCACTCCGCGTCGAAAGGTTATCCGCTCTCCGATGGACCGCATAAGAATAGCAGCGGCGGCGCGATCGCATTCATCGACGCGCCGGAAGGCTACGAGATCGAGCTGATCCAGCGCGGGCCGTCGCAGTAGCCGGCGCGCTGCGCGCGCTTGCGAAAACAGGGGGTTTGTCGCACCTTCTGCGCCATGAAATTCCCGCGGCGCTCGGCTTTTCGCTGGCATTGGCAGCTCTGGACTGCCCTCCTGCTTTGCGTCTGCACGACGGCACTCGCCGCGCCTACTTCAAAATCTTCGAAGAAGAAGCGCAGCGGCTCGCCGAAAAAGTCGCAGACCGTCCGCAAAGCGCAGCCGCCACCAGAACCGGAGATTCTGCCGGGCGGAATCCCCGCGACACGCGCCCAATCCGTCATCGTCATCGACGCGAAAAGCGGTGAAGTGTTGTACGAGAAGAATCCTGATCAGCATCGCGCGCCGGCAAGCACGCAGAAGTTGCTGACGGCACTGATCGTCGCTGAGCGCGGCTATCTCGACCAGCCGATCACGATCATGCCGAGCGACACGCTCGCGGCGCCTACGAAGCTTTACCTGAAGCCGGGCGACACTTACCGCCGCATCGACCTGGTGCGCGCATTGCTCGTGAAGAGCCCTAACGACGCCGCGCGTGCCCTGGCGCGCGACTATGCCGGCAGCCCAGAAGCGTTCGCCGAGGTGATGAATCAGCGCGCGCGTGCGGCCGGCGCGATGAATTCGAATTTCCGCAACCCGAACGGCCTGCCTGATCCCGGGCAGTTTTCGACGGCGCGCGACCTGGCGATGATCGCGCGCGCCGCCTACGCGAACTCGACGATCCGCTCGATCGTCTCGATGCCGAACTACGTCTTCCGTTATGCTGACGGCCGCACGCGTGAACTGGAAAACACCAATAAGGTTTTGAAGCGCCTGCCGTACTGCAACGGCATGAAAACCGGCTACACAGACGCGGCGGGCTCATGCCTCATCTCCAGTGCTTCACGGCCTGGACGCGACGTGATTGCTGTTGTGCTGGGTCACACCAAGCCGCGCATTTGGCAGGACTCCGCGGCGTTCCTCACGTGGGCGCTGTGGCAGGGCAGTCCGGCGGTCGCCGGCGCGCCTCAGTGAGCGACTTCTTTCACGAACAGCTGCAGGCGCTTCGCGCGCAATCGCTCCATCGGAAGCTGCGCGAGATCGGCACCGCGCAAGGCCCTGAAGTCCAGATCGTCGGACAGCAGCTCGCAAACTTTTCATCTAATGACTATCTCGGGCTCGCTAACGATCCGATCTTGCGGGATGCCGCTGCCGCTGCGATCGCGGAGTTCGGTGTAGGCGCGGGCGCGTCGAGGCTGGTGAGCGGAACGCAATCACCGCACGTGCGGCTGGAAGCGGCGCTGGCGAAATGGAAGGGCACGCAAGCCGCGCTTTCGTTCAGCAGCGGTTACGCGGCTGCGGTCGGCACGATTCCGGCGCTCGTCGGAAAGGAGGACGTCGTCATCCTCGACAAGCTGTGTCACGCATCATTGATCGACGGCGCAAAGCTCAGCGGTGCGGCGATGCGGGTCTTCCCGCATAATCATCTCGGCAAGCTGGAGAGCCACCTCGAATGGGCGCGTCGCGAGCGCCCGGATGCACGCGTCCTGATTATCACTGAATCGGTGTTTTCGATGGACGGCGATCGCACGCCGCTTCGTGCGCTCGTTGACTTGAAGAAGCGCTTTGGCGCAATGCTGCTGCTCGACGAGGCGCACGCCATCGGCGTTATCGGAGCAAACGGCCGCGGCCTTGCTGCCGAGGAAAACCTCACGCGCGCGGTCGATGTTCAGATGGGCACGCTGAGCAAAGCGTTAGGTGTGAGCGGCGGTTATATTTGCGGCTCGCACAGCCTGATCGAGTGGCTCGTGAACCGGGCGCGCTCGTTCATCTTCTCGACCGCCGCGCCGCCAGCTTTCGCTGCCGCGGCTACCGCAGCGGTAGATTTCCTGCGCTCTGAGGCCGGCGAGCAGCGCAGAGTGATGCTGTGGGACCGGATCGAACTCCTGCGGGAAGTCTACCCGGAGATTTCGCCGCCGATTGTGATGCCGCTTCCAAATGGCAGCGCGATTCATTTGCTGCATGTCGGCGATGAGCAGGCCGCGGTAGACCTGTCGCGATCGCTCCAGGCGGAGGGCTTCCTCGTGCCGGCGATTCGCTATCCGACCGTGGCGAAAGGTGCCGCGCGGTTGCGGATCACCGTGACGGCTGCGCACACCGAAGCGCAGATCCGGCAGCTGGCCGAGGCGCTG
>DATHXZ010000290.1:0-3363 GCA_035459405.1 Chthoniobacterales bacterium | reverse complement strand
CGTGGCTGCCAATGGCACTCGACCCGGCGGTCAACTATCGCGAGGTGTCGGGCCGTTACGCGCAGGCGGTCGCGCGTCTGAAGCCAGGTGTCACGATCGAGCAGGCACAAGCCGAGATGACTGGCATCGCGAAGCAGCTTGAGCAGATGCACCCGAAATCTAACACCAGCTGGGGCGTAAACCTGGTGCGGATGCACGAGGAGATCGTAGGCGAGATCAGACCGATCCTGATCGTGTTGCTGGCGGCGGTCGCATTCGTGTTGCTGATCGCGTGCGCCAATGTCGCCAACCTGCTGCTCTCACGCGCCGCGGCGCGCCAGAAGGAGCTCGCCTTGCGGGCAGCGCTGGGCGCCAGCCGCATGCGACTCGTTAGGCAAATGCTCACGGAGAGCGTGTTGCTCGCGCTCATGGGCGGCGTGGTCGGCGTGCTGCTTGCATACTGGGGCATCCAGCTACTCATCGGCTTCGGTCCCGACAACATCCCGCGCTTAAGCGAAATCACGATCGATCCGCGCGTGCTCGCGTTTACCTTCGGGATCTCGCTGGTAACAGGCCTGGTCTTCGGGTTGGTCCCCGCGCTGCAGACTTCGCGGCCCGACTTAAACGATGCGCTGAAGGAAGGCTCGCGCGGCTCGACCGGCGGACGCAGCCGCACCTTGCGGAATGTTTTTGTCGTTGCGGAGGTATCCCTCGCGCTCGTGCTATTGATCGGCGCAGGGCTGATGATCCGCAGCTTCATGCGACTGCAATCGGTCGAGACCGGCTTCAACCGTGAGAACGTGCTGACGATGCGCGTGCAGCTGCCGCGCAAAACATATGCGGAGCCGCATCAGATCGTCGGATTTTTCAAGCAGGCGCAGGACCGGATCGCCGCGTTGCCGGGTGTGCAGTCAGTCGGCGCGATCAGCTATCTGCCGCTCACCGGGCTCGCATCTCGCGACGGTTTTAGGATTATCGGACAACCTGAACCTGCTCCGGGGCAGGAGCCTGGGACCGAAGTGCGCGTGATCACGCCGGGCTATTTTCAGGCGATGGGCATTCCACTGCTCAGAGGCCGCCTGCTCGATGAGCGCGACGGCAAAGAGCCACGCGTGCTCCTGATCAATGAAGCGATGGCGAAGAAGTACTTCCCTAACGAGGACCCGATCGGCAAGCGCATCGTGGTCACCTGGGACCGCAGTGGACGTGAGGACGAGATCGTCGGCGTCGTCGGCGACATCAGAGAGTCCGCGCTTAACAAGGAAGCCGAACCGGCGATCTACTGGCCGCACCCGCGTGAGCCCTACGGCGGTATGGCGCTTGTGGTGCGCACCTCAGGAGACGCGACGCGCTTCATCGCGCCGATCCAAAAAGAAATCCGCACGCTCGACCCCGAGCAGCCGGTGGCGGACGTCCGCACCCTCGAGCAGGTCGTGGCGAAGTCGATCGCGCGGCCGCGCTTCAACACTTTGCTGCTCGCGATCTTTGCAGGCGTCGCGCTCGTGCTCGCGTCCGTAGGGCTCTACGGCGTGATGAACTACTCGGCCACGCAACGCACGCATGAGGTCGGCATTCGCATGGCACTCGGTGCCACGCGTGCCGACATCATGCGGCTCGTGGTAGGGAACGGGATGCTCCTGACGATGATCGGCATCGGGATCGGTGTCGTCGCGTCAATCGGTCTCACGCGCGTGATGCAGAGCTTCCTCTTCGGAGTCGGCGCGACAGATGCGCTGACGTTCATCGCAGTCTCGACGTTGCTCATCGTCGTCGCATTGATCGCGAACTACATCCCGGCGCGCAAAGCCACGCGCGTGAACCCGGTGATCGCGTTGCGCTACGAGTAGCGATTCTCTGCTCTGGGGAGCGCACGCTTCCAGCGTGCTGGTTTTCGCATCCTGCGAAAACGAACTTTGCCAGCTGGAATACACAGCTGGCCGCGCCAAGAGCTTGTCGCATTCATACATGGTGGCGCGGAGCGCGAACTGGCCGTTCTCCTCGCTCGACAGCCGCTATCACAAAATCGGTGACTCAGCAGCATAATGCGCGAGCGCTTGGCGAAGCTCACGCTCCAGGAGGGAAACACCGCGATTCGCAAGCACCTCGATCCGACGCGATGCGCGTGGTGATGGTCACCCGGGACGCCGAGGGGCTGCGCAAGGCCATCATCGAGAACACGCCGTGCTCCAGCCGCGCACGCATTCGAGTAACCACCGCCGCGCTGCTCGATCACGTTCGCCGCGAAGCGCCGATGACGCGTCTGTCAACGGCCATGCACGCGCGCTGCGCCGAATCGTTTGTAGCGAACGAGGCCGCGCCGACCCGGGCGCGACACTTCGCTCGCAGTCTCAAACCTAACGCCTCCCAAAGACATGAAAATTGCATCCTATGTTGTAACCGGCACATGCATCGCCGCCCTCACGTTGCTGGTCCCCATCAGCACCTCCGCACAAGGCACGAAGACGAACGCATCGCCGTCTCCGAGCGCGGCAGCGGCAGCGGGATCAACGACGACGACCACCACCGCCTCAACCGCTGGTAAAACAGCGCGCGCAGTGCCGTTGCGCGGCACCGCCACGGCTGTCGACAAGAGCGCGAAGACTTTCACCATCGCAGGCAAAACGAGCACCCGCGTCTTCAAGGCGACAGATGCGACCACGGTGACGAAAGCAGGTGCAGCCGCGACTTTCGCCGACCTGTCGGATAACGAATACGTCACCGGCTCCTATTGGAAGCGCGACGACGGCACGCTCGAGTTGAAGAGTCTGAAGATCGGCGGGAAGACCGACGCGGAGAAGGCCGGCCCGACCAGCAAGAAGAAGAAGAGCAAGAAAGACGACGCTGCCGCGGAAGACGCAGAGGCCGAGGAATAGCGCCTCGCCAGCCTGCGGACCAGCGTCGCGCGATAGTCAACGCCTGTGGTCGAAAATCGCCGCAGGCGTTTGCGTCTGGTAGGGACGCCGCGCTGCGGCGTCCGAGGCGCGATGATGGCGGATAAACTTTCGGACGTCTCATGCACGGCCACGCGCCCTGGACATCGCAGCGCGATGTCCCTACCCAGCCGCTTCGAGCGCGACGCGCAGATCAGCGACGAAGAGCGCGTACTCACGCGCGCGGGATTCCTCGTCCGGCTGCCGGAGCAGTGATGACGGATGCACTGTCGCCACCACCTTCGGCGCGAACTCGGATTCCAGCACTGTGCCGCGCTGCCTGGTGACGCGAAATGCAGGGCCGAAGATGGCCTGGGCCGCGGTCGCCCCGAGACAGACGAGCAGCTTCGGCTTCACGAGACGTAGCTCAGCTTCGAGCCACTGCCGGCACGCGGCGATCTCGCGCGAGTTCGGCTTCTGATGAATGCGACGCTTGCCACGCGGCTCCCATTTG
>DATHXZ010000289.1:0-4329 GCA_035459405.1 Chthoniobacterales bacterium | reverse complement strand
CCGGTATTCACCTTGGGTGGAAGCCGCGATCATCTTGAGGTTTTTAACCGCGGTTTCGTCCGGCGCCGGCTTGGCCTGTTCCGCCGCCAGTTGCGCCTCCGTGGCTCGCTGTTTCGCCTCCAGGGCCGCGACCTTCTCGAGCGCCTCCTGCTCGCGCTTGTCGTCGCTGACCAGGCTCGAAGCCGGCATCATGTCCTGGAGTTTCTTCGACTTTGCGCGGTTCAGGTAATCGAATGCGTCAGTTGTGCGCCCGAGTTTGATGAGCACACGCACGATGCGCTCGTACGGCCGGTAGTTTTCCTTCACGTCGGCGAACGCCGTCTCGGATGCAGCCGTCGCGCGAACACTTTCCACCAGTTTCACCGCCTCCTCGAAGGGCGCGAGCGCTGTGTCATGTGCGCCTTCGGCTTCAAGGATTTCTCCGGTCACGCCCAGAGTAGCGATCCGATCGGCTACTGAGCCGGTCTTTGCATCGGCAGCGCGCGCCTCGGCGATCAGAGTCTTCGCTTCGCCGAGCTTCTTTTGCCGCAGGCGAATCGAGGCAAAGGTGCGTGCGCAGCCGGAGATGAGGGTGAGATTCCCGGTCTTGCGCGCCAGCAGCAGGGCTTCTTCTGCACGCTTGGCGGCTTCATCCAGATCGTTCTCCTCGCGGGCGATCAGCGCGAGGAAGCGCGTGGCTGAAACCACGCTTTTGAGGTTCTGTGCGCCAGCGAAGATTTGCCGCGCCTGCTCGACTGAATTCCGTGCGTTCTGAAACTCGCCCTTGCCGAAAGCCATGTCAGCAAGCTGGAGCAGGGAGTTGGCGGTGCTTTCGTCTTCGCCGATGCTGCGCTTGATGGCGACCGCTTCCGCCAGCTCCTTCGTCGCCAGATCGACTTCGCCGCTGGCGGCATGCAGCTGGGCGAGATCGCTCAGACCCCGCGCGCGGATATTCGCGCGAATCAGCTCAAGAATGCCGACGGTCTCGCGTTTCGGCAGTGATTCGCCGACTTGCAGACCCTTTTCGTAGTACGACTGCGCGGTCCGCAAGTCGCCGGCTTCGTGAATCGCGCCGCCAAGCTCATTCAGAGCCCGTGCGTAAGAAAAAGCATCAGATGCGAGAGTCATGTCGTGCATTTCCGCTCGGTTAGCCTCGTGTTCCGCCAATTTCTCCGGTGACATTTGCGCCTTCAACTCCGCAGGGTATGGGTCTTCCGCGAGTGCCTTCTGGCGCAGCTCAGCGGTGGCTTCGATGCTGTTGACCGCCTCCTGGTAGTACTCGCGGGCTTTCGCGTAGTCGCCAACGCTGTTGAGGTACATCCAGCCGAGACTGGCGAGCGTGCTTTCGACCTTCCGTTGCGGCAGCTCCTGCGGCAACCCGCGCCGCAGCGCGAGCGCCTCCAGGTAATTCTTCTCCGCTTCGTCAAACCGCGCCAGACTCGCCTGCGCCGATGCGATGCGTTCGATCGCGGTCGCGATCTCGACGGTTTTGAGATTTTTGTCCTTGGCGGCCGCGCCGGAACTCTCGAGGTAAGCCATTTCGAGGCGGCGAACTGCTAATTCCTCCTCGGCATATTTCAGCGAAGCAGTCGTATCGTTACTGTCCCACGCCACGCTCTGGAGCATCGAGATCGTCGTGTGCCGCATGATGTAGCGCATCTGTTCCAACGCATCGATCGCCGCGACTATCCCTTGCTTCTCTGCCTCCGGAGTGGATTTGAGCTTTCCACGCCATTCCGTAATCCGATCGCCATACTGAGCCTCGAGGCGTGGGACTTCGGTAGCGAGGTATTCTTCCCAATAACCACGCGAATGCGCAACATGCTCCCTCTTCAGCTCAGCGCTTCGGGCAAACCAGTTTGACGCCTCGGCGTATTTCCCTGTGTCGAACTCCAGCCACGCGATGTCGGACGCCGCCTGCATCGCGTTCTTTGCCGCTTCCGCGCGCTCTTTCGTGTTTGGCGCGGCAGCATTCCGCTCGCCGTCTGCTTTGTTGAACCGCGCTTCGATCTCCGCGCGGTCGCGCTTCTGCGCTGGTGAGTCCGCCGGCGTTTGCGCGGCGGCATCGAATGCCGCGACGTGCGCGAGTCCGATGGCTGCGAGGGCGATCAAGCCTAACCGAATGAATTGTGTCATACGATGGTAAGGACGGTCTGTTTTGCGGCTCTTGCGATCTGCGCGTGGCGGGCTGCTCAAAAGCGGGAACAGCTTACTTCGTTTTCAGCTCGTAGACACCGTTCCATTTCGGGGGCGGCGCGGCTTTCAACTCCAGACATCTCTCCGCCATCAACGCGCTCGGACGGTCGTTTTCCTCATCGCGCAGAGCAGCGAAGTTGCGCTCCGCCGCGTCGAAATCGCCGCGCTCGTAGTCGCTGAATGCTGCTGCATATCGTTCGGCTGTCCTCTCGAAATTCGCCGGGCTTAACGCGTGCCTTACCTCGAGCAGCTCCAAAGGCAGGCTCGTCCCCTTCACGACGGCCTTGTCGACCACACGTGTAGCCGGCGGTGCCGAGAGCCTTGAGTACGTCTCGCGCGTGATCAGGAACAAAACGCCGTAGTGCTTGGTCAGCGACTCGACTCGCGCGGCCGCGTTGATCAGGTCGCCGACGAGCCCGTAGTCAAGTCGCTGCGCGGAACCTTTGTTACCGATCAGCGCCGTCCCGCTGTGGAGCGCGACGCCGTAGCCGAAAATCGCGTGCACCTTCGGGTCGAGCTTCGGGCGGACCTCCTCCATTCCGGCGATCAGCGCGAGAGCGGCGCGAAATGCGCGATCCGCCGCATCGGGCTGAGGGTTCGGCGCGCCCCAGTAGCTCAGGAACTGGTCGCCTAGGAAATGTTCCATGCTGCCGTCTTCAGCCAGAATGGCACGCGTTTGCACTTCGAAGATCTGGTTCAACAGCCCGAACGTCCCGTTGGTCCCCAGCCGCTCGGCGATCGGGGTCGAGTTGCGCACGTCGGTCAGCAGCACGGTGACCTCGGCCTGCTGCGGATCCATCGAGCCGGGATTCCTCAGCACGTGCTCCATGACGTGCGGTGAGAAATAGAGGCTCATTGTCGTACGAAGCTTCAGCCGCTGCAGGAATTCGTAGCTTTGCCGGCGGCCCAGCTCGACGAACGTGGCGAAACTCCACACGGCGCTGGTACTCACCAGGCCGGCAACCCAGCCCGCCTTGATGATGAGCACAGCGCTGAGGACGGCGGCACTCACTACGCCGGCAACCCACAGCAGCAGAAGCGGAAACGTGCCGCGCCAGAGCTTCGCCAGCGCGCCGAGTGCGATGAGCGAGAGAATCGCCAACGCATCGATCCAACGGGGACTCCGCCGGATCCAATCACGCGCGAGTAAGTCGTTGAACGCCGTCGAGTGCAGAATCGAGCGCGGTTGATTGGGGCCGAGCGAAGTCGTGCCCACATCGCCGAGCCCGGCTCCGTGATACGACACGAACACGACTGCGTTCGACAGGGGCTGGGCGTTCGCTGGCCGGCTGGCTTCGTGCAGCGCGTGCAGCTGCGCCACGTTGTAATGCCGGAATGCCGCGGGACCCAAGCCGGACCACGGGCTCCGGTAATTCAAGAGAATCGGCTCGGTCCTCAACTGGCGCGGCTCAACCGAGGTGAAATCGCTGGAGATTTCCTCCCACTGCACAAGCCCCGCTCCCGGAGCAGTGACGCCGGTCTCCCAGTTCACATCACGCCACGCGAGGTACGACGCCAAACCCAGTGATGGCTCACCGCGCCCGCCATCGGGGCGATGCACATAATGATAACGTCGCAGCACGCCGTCATTATCCGGGTGCACATTGATCAGCCCGCCCGGCAGGATTCGTTCGCGGAAGGGGAACGAGCGGACGCGTTCTTCGGCGCCGCTCGTCACCGAAGGCAGCAACGCCTCCGCGAAGACAACGCTCCGGCCGGCGGACTTTGCCCGTTCCATGGCCTCGAGAATCGGCTGCGCCATCCCCCGATCGCCGCGCCCAAAGACGACGTCGAAAGCCACCACGCGCGCACCGAGCTCGGTCGCTTGCGCGATGATGTTCGCGGCGTTGCCGTACTCGAGCTCGAGCGTCGGCAGCTTCTCGAGGTCGGAGCGGGTGACATCCACATGGACGATGCTGGGATCGGCTGGCGGCGCCATGTCTCGCTCGTACCGCCAGCGCAGCACCTGGCCAAACCAGCGCATTTCCAGCGACTCGAGCGGGGTACCAGCAAGCAGAACCCACGCGGCGGCGACACCACAAATCCCCAGGAGCAACGGCCATGGAGATTGTAACCAGACCTGCTCACCGGCTGGTTTGGCGGCTGCCGCGCTCGTTGGCGTCACAGAGCCGGGAAAGCCGCCAGCGGTGCCGC
>DATHXZ010000288.1:0-8744 GCA_035459405.1 Chthoniobacterales bacterium | reverse complement strand
GATCCCGGAGCGTCGTCAGGTCTGGCGCCGGTTCGGCGGCGAAGACGCAGGGCGCCGCCGCCAGGGTCGCCAGGACACACCCGATCTGGTAGATTCCGGGATTGCGTATGCCAGAGTGGCTGCGCGGCGATTGGGGAGATGCGTGCATGTTCGCGTCTCCTGATAAGCCGCGGGCGTGCCCGTGGAACTTGCGGGTACTACTGACGAGTTGCGCTGGCGAGATCGCTGCCGGCGCGCCGGCCTAAAAGGACCATGTGGCCGCCGGCCACCGAACCCCATTTCGCCAGCGGCGATCTGCGCAGTCGGCGGTTGTCATCATCTTATTGCTCGCGCCGATCTGAGACAGCAGTGGAACGCAACAGGCGACTGCACGTCTAGTGAGTGTGTGACCTCCTGCGAAGGATTAATGGCTGTGCCTTGCGCTCTACTGTGCTAGAACGAACAACAATCTCGACGCGGGAGCGCAGCCGCGATGCTTCGAGCCTATCTGCATCTTCAAGGTCGGCTTCGACGGTCATCTTTCGACAGCGCGCGTTCGTGTGGGACGTGCGCGACGTCGATCTAGCATGAAAAAGGGCTGATGCCTCGGCATGAGTCAACAAGCTTCATGCACGCCGGCGACTAGTAGCCGTGTCCTCGCGCGCGCAGGCGCGTAGGGCAGTGGCAGTCATGTCTCTTTGTAATGTCTGGAGAGCGTGTAGACAGTGTTGCGGGAGATGATGGTCTGCCTACACGCTCCTGCGACGTTGCCGCGGCGGCGCAGAGTGGCTACAAAGCGACTTAGCAGCAGCGGAAAATCACGCGCCGAACGCTTGCCGCCTCCCGTTCAGAGCTGGCGGATGCACTGAAGTCATGCACGCCACCATGCGTGACCATTCAGCTTCACAGAACAAGCCGCTCCGCAGCCGGAGCCATTGCAGGGCGTCCCGCGCCTACGGCTGGCCGAATTCAATGGACGCGCTTACGCCCGCATCAACTGCAACGCCTGCGAACGAACAGGAGCGCCTCGCCTATTCCGTGCAGGAGGCGGCCGATCTTCTCGGGGTTGACTACTTCAGCGTGTATCGACTGATCCAGCGCGGGAAGCTGCGCGCGTGTCGGGCACTTCGCGGGAAACTGCTCGTGCGGCGATCCGAGCTGCTCCGGCTGCTGAAAAGCTAGCCGTGCGGCCTCAAGCTGCGACGCCGAAGCTGACCCGCTGCGCCTGCGCAAAACTATGTTCCTGGCGCAGGTGGCCATACGTTTTCATGCACAGCGCCCCTCCATCTTTATGGCCAAGCCAACGCGACACTGTTGGAATGTCCACGCCGCTCTCGAAGCAAATGGTCGCGAAGAGATGACGGAGATCGTGATGCGTGATGCGCTTCATGCCAATCTTCTCCGCTGCGTTCGTCATGCTGTTCTGGCACTCGAAGACGCGCATGATGGTCGCGCTTCCGGACTCCTCGGAGCGCTCTTTGCGCAACTCCGTGAGCATCTGTTCCAGCTCGGGAATCATCGGCACGTAACGCGTCTCTCCATTCTTTGTCGCCGTCTCAGGATCGCCGCGCACGTGCAGCTCACGCCGGCCGAGATTCGCATCAGCCCAAGTGACGAACCTGGCCTCGCCGATCCGCACGCCGCTATACGCGAGGAACTTCACCAGGTTCGCGCAATCCTTCGACTGCCGGGCGCCGGCAGTGCGGATCTCTTCGACGAACTTGAGGAACTCCTCACGTGAGGGCAGCTCAAGCCGCTTCGCCCGCACCTTCACTCGCGAAAGGTCGGCAGCGGGATTGTTGAAGCGCGCGCCGGTGCTGATGGCCTCGTCGAACACAGCGCGCAACGTTCCGATGCTGTTGTTCACGACGGTGGGTGCGTATTGCTGCTGGTAACGCATGAGCCAATTCTCACAATCGCGCTCAGTCACTTTGCGCACATCCGTCTCCATCAGCGCTGGCCATGAGCGCCGTATGAAATCGATCATCATCTCGCGGTAGTCCTTCGAACGAGGCTTGAGCGAGACGTTCATCCTGACCTTTCGAAGGTAAACCTCGACGGCATCGCCCACGTTCATCTTGCCATTGGCGAATGCGGTCACCGATTCGACCCTTGCGCGGTGCTCGCGGACCAAGTCGGCGAGGCGCTGTTTTGCCACCGAGGAGACGGTCGTTTTCAGACTTTGGGAGACGACTTTCTTGCCGACCCGGAAACGCGCGAAGTATGTGCCCGATGAGCGATATCGGGTCAGATTTTGGACCGCAGTTGTTTCCCACTCGGATTTGGACGACGTGCTCACAAGACGGTGGAGCGGCGAGATGCCGCCCGTGACCGCCGAACAGAATGACCCTGTCCTTACACGTTCGCTGCTCTGGCGCAGGAGCAGCTTTGCCGAACCTGATGCATCGCCCCGGAATCCCTACCGACCCGATTTGTTTTGCGCTTCCGAGCACGTGCGCGATGAACCGTGAACGCGGTCCTCGATCCTTGGATCATCACGGTGCGTAAGATTGGCGTGTACGATTTGTATTTTGCACTCGGGCTTGAAGGTCTACTTTCCCTCGTAA
Source organism: Chthoniobacterales bacterium (assembly GCA_035459405.1). Lineage (GTDB taxonomy): Bacteria > Verrucomicrobiota > Verrucomicrobiia > Chthoniobacterales > UBA10450 > JACCTI01. Next base: position 6,198 of record DATHXZ010000288.1, on the reverse strand, counting down.
TTTGCCGGCATAGCTCAGTGGTAGAGCAGCTGATTTGTAATCAGCAGGTCGTCGGTTCGAAACCGACTGCCGGCTCCGTCGCCGATCGGCGCGAGTCCATCTTGCGCCATCCATCCGGCGGCTGGAAACCAGCGCGAGTTCCACCTTGCGCCATCCATCCGGCGGCTGGACTCGTAGAGTTCTTACCCTGCCATGAACCGGACCAACATCAGCGGCACGAACTTCCGGACTGCCTTCGTGCTCCTGCTGGTGCTCGGCGTCACGCTGCTGTTCCTCGCCGTGACATGGCCGTTTCTGAAACCGCTGCTGCTGGGCGCGATGCTGGCTGGATTGTCGCGCCCGCTCTATTACTGGATCACGCGGAGGGTCGGCGGGCGCCCATCGCTCGGCGCGGCGCTCACGCTCCTGCTGTTGTTCGTCCTCGTCGTCGGGCCGATCAGCGCATTTGTCGGCGTGGTAGTTGGGCAGGCGGTGAACGTGAGCACGCAGGCAATCCCATGGCTGCAGCAGCACTTCGGCGCGGCGAGCACGTTCAACGCGCACGACTGGCTGGTGCAGCGTTTTCCAGCCCTTGGTCCGTATCTGCCGGATCAGGCGAAGTTTGTGGAGAACCTGGGCGCGGTCGCGCAACAGGCCGGTGGGGTCCTCGTCGCGGGCGCATCTCGCATCGGAGCGGGGACGGCGACGTTCCTGTTGAACCTTTTCGTGATGATGTACGCCATGTTCTTCTTCCTGCGCGATGGGAGGACGATTCTCGAAAAAGTCTTCTACTACATGCCGCTCGATCCGGATGACGAGGAGCTCGTGCTGCAGCGGTTTACCTCCGTCACGCGCGCGACAATCAAGGGAACGCTCGTCATTGGCATCATCCAAGGTGCGCTCGCGGGGATTGGCTTCTGGGTGGCGGGGATCGATGGCGCGGCGTTCTGGGGAACGATCATGGTGGTGCTGTCGATCGTGCCGGGGATTGGCGCGGCGCTGATCTGGGTGCCGGCGGTGATTTACCTGTTCCTGACCGGGCAAGCGCTCGCGGGCACACTGCTTGGCGCCTGGTGCGCGGCCGTCGTCGGCACAGTCGACAACGTTCTTCGACCGGCGTTGGTCGGGAAAGACGCCAAGATGCCGGACCTGCTGATTCTCGTCGGCACGCTCGGCGGGCTGTTCCTCTTCGGGCCGATCGGCTTCATCGTTGGGCCGATCGTTTGCGGTTTGTTCCTGACCGTCTGGGACATCTACGGCACCACTTTCCGCGACGTGCTCCCGCCGGTGCGTGACTTGCATTCCGGGCGCGAGAAACGGCCCGGGATCACGCTGGGGGATAACACGCCACGCTCGTGAAGCGACGCTGGCTCTACCGCAGGTTCTACACATCAATCAGGCGACGCTGTCATCCCATCCTCACCGCGGATGATTGCGGTGTAATTCCCAGGATCGAGCTAGGCTACGAGCGCCGATTCGCGGTCGTTCTGTGGTGGCGCGCTGGTCGCCTCGACCTCGTGTTCTCGGCAGTTGTCATTCGCCGCGAGCAGAAAGCCGTTCGAAGCGTGGAGCGCAAGCGCCGGATCGATCAGCGTGTTCTCTGCTCCAGCCGCGGCCAAGGACGGCCGATGGCACGCACCAGCACGTGCGAAGAATTCAAGCCGAGCACGATGACCCGCCGATCATCGCCTCATCCAGCGCCGACAAAGCCGCGAGTCGAGACGTTTGCGAGGTGCGCCGGCGCGGTCTGCTCAGGATCGTAGACCTCCACGAGTGCCACGCCGGACCTCTCATCTTGCCGGCCACGATCACAGTGCACGCTCCGGGCGGCAACGCTGCGACAATTGGAGAAATTCTCGCTCGTCACGCGGCGGGATGCGCCGCGGCGATCTTCGCCGCTTGCGAGGACCCGGTCCGGTCTTCAGTCTTCCGGTTGTCGTTCGTGAGAACATGCGCGAGCTGTCGTGCAGTTCGAGGGTCGTGTCCGCGAGCGGGCCGGGCACACCAGCCGCAGAGAGCCGCAACATACAGCGTGCCCGAGCGGTCGTCGACAGCGATCCCCCGGATGGTGTGGGTACGGAGATTCGGGACAGCGATGGGCTCGAGTCACGAACGCTCTCGGGGGTCTCGTTACGGCAACTTGTAAGCTTCGACTAAGCCAATCCCCGTGGTCTCATCCTTACCGCGAACAATAGCGGTGTAGTTACCCGGGTATAACATGGTCACAAGCGCGCTCTCGCTTTCGTGTGTCGGCGGGATTGTCGTCTGCGCGATCTCGCTTTCGCGACCGGCCTTCCAGTCGTCGTTCACGTCGATCAATCCGCCATTCACGTCCCGGAGCTCCAGTACCGGGTCCTGCAATGCCTCGCCAATCTCCGTCGTGAGCGACGGCCCGATCGCGCGGACGAGAACACGGGACGGATTCGAGCCGAGCACAATAAACCCGCCGATCATCACATTCTGGCCGGTGCCGACGCGGCCACGCGTCCCGATATTAGCCATCGTGGCACTCGCGCCTTGATCGAGATCATACACTTCCACCAGCGCCACGCCCGCTGCCCCATCTTTGCCGCGCACGACTGCAGTGCAGGGGCCCGGCGGCAAGGTCGCGATCATTGCGGATTCGAGTTCGCTGGTTCGCGGCAGACCGGTCGCCGCGACGGAGGCTTCCTGTGACTCGTTCGTTTGGGCATCGACCTTCCAGTCGTCGTTGCGGACGATATTGCCGGCGCTGTCGTGGAGCTCGAGGGTGGTGTTGCCTAGTGCTCCCGCGATCCCGGCCGCACTGAGCGACGGCCCGATTGCCCGCACGAGGACGCGCTTGGTGGAACCCGGCGCGCCCTTGATGATGAAGCCGCCGATCAGGGCACCGTCTCCTGCGCTCACGGAACCGCGCGTCGAGATGTTGCCAAGAAGATCGGGCTCTGCCGCGGTCGTGCTCTGGAACATGGCGATCGTTCCCTGCTTTTCGCCGACAACGAAGAGCTTCCGCGAGGCCGGCTCGAAGAGCATGTTCTTCGCGTCCATGCTGAAGTCTTCGCCGAGTAGTTCGTACGTATTGCCGTCGTAAGCGGTGATCCGGTGCAGCCTGGATTCGAAGTCGTTTGACGCCGGCAAACTCTGCGCCGCGTACAAGCGATTACTCACCTCATCCATCACCAGCGTGTGCATGCCGAAGTAATCACCCGCTCGCGGCGCGATCTCCGCCTCGATCGCTCCAGTTAATCCATTCAGCACGAGGATCCTCGTGTCAGAGGGCTGCGGGCTCGTGTTGGGAGCTGCTCGGGTCCCGCCAACGAAAACTTTGCCGGTCCGTTTGTTAACGGCGATCCCGGTGGAGGTCGGGATCGTCTCCGAAGCGATGACGACGTTCGTCGTGGTGTCGATCGTGATGATGGTCCTCTCGTCGAGCACGTACAATCGGCCGAGCACCGGATTGACGGCGAGGTTGTGCAGCCTCGCCTGCAGGCGCTGGTCGCCGAGCACAAGCGTCTCAAGGAGGGTCTCCGAGTCTGCGTTGTAAACCGCGACCTTGATGCGCGCTGTCGGGAAGCTCGTCCGCCCCGGTTCAGCGAGGCCGACGTAAATTCGCCGCCGCGTGTCGTCGATCGCGATGGGCGAGCCTGGCTCGCCGCTCGCAGCAACGACGATGGAGCTGCGAACCTGATAGGTCGTGCCGTCGAGGACGTCGATGATCATCCCCTCGAAGTTGAATCCGGCACGCGCCACATACACGCGGTTCAGCCGTTCACTTACTGCGACACTGCGCGGTGCAGTCGCCGAGTTGGGCCTCGTGTATGACGTTGGCGGCAGTGGCACGCGCGCAGCGACATCTCCGCTGCTCGCCTGCAAGACCAACAGCTCTGCAGCCGCGGTATCGGTAACATAGAGGCGGTCAGTGCGAGAATTCGCCGCCATCCCGAATGGCCGGTAGCCGACGGTAATTTGCGTACTCTCCAATGTCGCGAGGCTGACTACGCCGATCGCATTTGGGGACTGCTGCCCATGAATGAAAAACAGATCGTCGCCGCCTTCCACGTCTGTGGCCACGCCGCGTGTGGTTGGTGATATGACGTTGCGTCGGAAGCTGAGGCTGTCGGCCGCATACTCAACGCCATCAGCGAAAAGCGCGTTACGCGACGGGGACACGGCAAGCGAACGTGGGGACGGGATGTTTGCACTGTTCTCCATCACCAGCTCACCGGTATTGCCATCCAGGACAAAAATGCCGAAGCGCAGATCCACACGCCCGCCGAAGTAGAGACGGTTGTTCGCGGGGTTAAACGTAGCCGCTGTCACGTTCGGCATCGCAACCGAGATCGGCTTGAAGGTATCGGTCGTGCTGTCGATCACGGCGCCGGGATTACCGCCCCCGTTCGCATTGTGCCCCATCACAAACACCTTGTTCGACCTCGGGCTCAGGGCGAGGAAGTTGCCCGCATTGGGGTTCAACTCGGCGATAAGCGCCCGCTTTTCACCGTCGATGACGATGATCTTTCCGAAGCCATCGGCGACGTAGACTTTGTGGTTGTTCGGGTTGACCACAATGTGCGATGGCGAGCTGGTGTTCCCTTGCCGATTGATCGGCGGCAGAAGCACGTCCGAGCCCTCGCCCGTCAGGTCTGGTTCGTCGCGCCGTCGATGACGCGGAGCACAAACTTCGGTCCGTCAAGCTGGCCGAGCACGTAAATCTTGTTGCCGAGCGGTCCAGCGCTGGAATCGACTGCCATCCCGAACTGCAAGAACGGGTTGGTCGAAGCCGCATAGCGACCGAGGTCCACGCCGCCGATGATCTGCTTTGTAGCCGTATCGATTACCTTGATCGCCAGGTTCTGCTCACGGCTGATTACCGAGCCGCCACTGACGTAAAGCCGGTTTGTCGCTGGGTTTAAGTGAGCTGGTTCGGCGAGAAAACATCGGGGCCTACCGCGAGATCGACAGCGCCAGTTGCGGTGGTGCCAGGCGGTTGCGCATGGAGGTATGTTGCGCTGACGCACAAGCCGACGGTGACAACTGCGGTAGCGAGTAGGTGAGCCGGCATCTTCAAGTTCATGGAAGCAGGGAGCGGCGAGAGTATCGAAGTTCGGTCGTAGCAGCAATTCTTTTTCTCGGTTCTGCGGGTTTATCGAAGGCGTTATCCACTGCTCAGAAACGACTTGTCGGCATGATTGAAAGGCTGAAGCATTGCGGAATGGCAGGACAAGGATCAACAGGGAACGTCATCGCTGCGCTATGCAGCTTCTTCATCCCAGGGTTAGGTCAGCTGATCCAAGGCAGGATGCTGATGGCGATTATCCATTTCGTGCTCGCCGGCGTGCTGTGGATCGTGCTGCTCGGCTGGCTCATCCATCTCTGGTCGATTATCGACGCAGCAATGTTTAAGCCGAAGCTGTAGCCAGGCCGGATTGCCCTGTAGGGGCAGCCGTGCCGCCTCCTCAGGTTGAGCCCACCGGCCTGTGCAACGCTCGCGCGCTTGCAGCCGGCACGGCTGCCGCGACAGAAGAGTTGCGGGGCGAATCGCTACACGTTGAGAGTCTCACCAACGCGCAGGCTCATGCCCATGATGCGGAAGATCTCGTCCCGCTTCTCGAGATAGCGTGGCGAATCGAGATCTCGTGGTCGCGGCAGGTCAATCTTGACAACTTCCTGGATCGTGGCTGGGCGCTGGCTCATCACGAGGACGCGATCTGCGAGTTGCACGGCTTCCTCGATGTCGTGCGTCACGAAGAGGATCGTTTTCTTTTCCGTTTGCCAGATGCGCACGAGATCGGCTCGCATCTTGAGGCGCGTGATGAAGTCGAGCGCGCCGAATGGCTCGTCCATGTAGATGATGTCGGGATTTGCCGCGAGCGCACGTGCGATCTCTACGCGCTGACGCATGCCACCGGAGAGCTCGCGCGGATAGGCATCTTCGAAACCGGTCAGCCCGACCATCGAGACGTAGTGCGCAATCGTCTTTTCGCGTTCGACGTTCGCCCGCCCGCGAAGGCCGAAGCCGATGTTGTCGCGCACGTTCAACCACGGAAAGACGCCGTTCTCCTGGAAGACGAAGATGCGGCGCGGATCGGGTCCGCTGACTGGCTCGCCCTCGACGAGCACTTCGCCGGACGTCGCGGAGAGGAAGCCGCCAACGATGTTGAGCAAGGTGGACTTGCCGCAGCCACTCGGGCCGACCAGACAGACGAACTCGCCTTGCGCCACGTCGGCGCTGACGTGGTC
>DATHXZ010000287.1:0-5562 GCA_035459405.1 Chthoniobacterales bacterium | reverse complement strand
ATAGAACGGCATCGGCGCGCCGACGTACCGCGTGCCTCGTGGGCGGGAGTGCTTCCGCACGTCGACGTTCGCCCGCACCACCCGACCGCTCTCCCGATCGACGTAGTCGCCGTAGAGACTGGAGCGATGATCTTCGTGTTTACGAATGACACGGAAGCGCCCGGTCGGCGTGCTGTGTCCTTCACGACCGCTCGAGACGCGTGACGAGGCGACGCGCTTACCGCCCCGCAAGAGATGCGCCTCCTGATCGCTGAGATCGACGACGACGCGTGCCGGACCTGAATGGCGGGTCGGGATGTTTGTCACAACGAGATCGCCGACCGTGCTGCAGCTGCTGAAAGCAAGAGCTCCGATCAAGCCGATTAGATGAATTGCGAATCGCTTCACGCTTTCACATCGGCGCTCGCCCGCGTGTTGCGCGGATGCGTTGTAGCTGAGGACGCTGTTCCCGGCTGATCTGGCGCGCGGCTCAGGGAACGGGGAAGCACGCGTGCAAACGCGTGGCGCGCTCTAGAGCTGCCGAGGACGGCGTCTCCAGCTACAACGGCGAAACGTGGTGGTATCGGTGGCGTGCTGCGGTAGATACGCGGCGCCATGGATCGCGCCATCGAGGTTCAGGATCTCGTCAAGACGTTCAAGCGAAGAGCTCAGCCGGAACTGCGCGCAGTCGATGGCTTGAGCTTCGAAGTGCAGCGGGGGGCGATCTTCGGGCTGCTCGGCCCGAACGGCGCGGGCAAGACCACGACGATCCGCATCCTCACCACGCTCGCGCAGCCGACATCCGGGCAGGCGCGCATCCTGGGCCATGACGTCGTCGAAGCACCGCTCGAGGTGCGCAAACGCATCGGCGTCGTCATCCAGGAAAGCGCGGCGGAGCTGTTCCTGAGCGTGCGCGATAATCTGCTGACGTTTGCGCGTTTTCACGGGCTCAGTCGCGCAGGGGCGAAACGGCGCGCTGAGACGATCATGGAGGAGTTCGGCCTGGCGCCGGAAGCGTCGCGCAAGGCGCAGGACTTGAGCGGAGGGTTCCGGCGACGGGTGCAGGTGGCGAAGATGTTCATGGTCGACACGCCGATCATGTTTCTCGACGAGTTCTCGACCGGGATGGACCCGATCCTGAAACGCGCGGTGATGGATCGCCTTCGCACCGAAGCGCGAAACGGCCGCACGATTGTGCTGACGACGCAGATCATCTCGGAGGCCGAGGAGTTGTGCGACGAGATCCTGATCGTGAACCAGGGCAGGCAGATCGCGCGTGGCGATTTGAACGCCCTGAAGCTCTTATCGGCCAGCGTTTATGAGCTCTCGCTCACGTTCGACGCGCTGCCGGCCGGGATCGAGGCGGAACTTGCCGCGCACAATCCCATTCGCCTGCACATCAGCGGCAACACCGGCGAAATCGCGCTGAAGGAGGAAGAGCAGAACCTGCTGCGGCTGGTCCATGAACTCGGCCAGCGCGGCCATGTTCTACGCGTGGAGGTCAGCGGCGCGAGCCTGGAGGACATCTTCGTGGAGCTGACACAACGCGCGCGCGCTGCGGGAAGGAACGATGCGAGTTAGCGCGCTGCTCGCGGTCTTGAACCGCGAGATGAAAATCCGCGCGACGAACCTGACGTTCATCTTCTGGGATGTCGCGTATCCCCTCGCCTACCTGATGGTCTTCGGCGTGGCGATGGAGAAGGCGATGGGGTTCACCGTCCCGGCCGTACACGTGGATTATAACGCGTTCTTCCTCGCGGGCGTGCTCGGCATGGCGAGCTTCGCAATCGCTTCGAACACCGCGTGGTCGTTCTTCATGGATCGCGACAACGGCATCTTCTACGAAATGCTCACGTATCCGATGAGCCGCGGGGAATACCTCTTCGGCAAGGTGCTCTTCAACATCGTGGTCGCCCTCGTGCAGGCACTGATCACAGTGGTTGTGGCCGGATTGCTGCTTGGCATTCCGCTCACGCTCGCGCGCATCCCTTTGCTCTTCGCGGCCGTCTCGCTCGGCACGGCAGGCTGGTTTTTCTTCTACGCAATCTTTGCGCTGAAGATGCGGCGCAACGACGCCTTCAACACCGTCACGTCGATCTGCTACTTCGTGTTTCTCTTCGCGAGCTCGATGTTTTACCCGCTCGATCCGCTGCCGCCGCTCTTTCAGATCTTCGGCTACGCGAACCCGATCACGTGGCACGTCGATGTGCTGCGGTACGCTACGATCGGCCTCGGCGATCCACAGACGATCATCCTGGAATCGCTCGCGTTCATCGCGTTCGGCATCGTCGCTTTTGCCGTCGCGCTGCGGGCATTGCGCAAGCAGGAGTAGCAGACGGTTCGTTTCCACCGCCAATGGACTACGCCGTGCCGCTTATGTGCCTGTTCTCGGGCATCGCCGGATTTATCGACGCGGTGGTCGGCGGTGGCGGGCTCATCCAGCTGCCCGCCATCCTGATCCTGATGCCGGGGATGCCGTTCCCCACCTTGCTCGGCACGAACAAGTTCGCCTCGATGTTCGGCACCTCGATCGCGGTGTATCGCTACACGCGCCACGTAGCGGTCGATTGGTCGACGGTGATTCCGGCCACGGTGGCGGCGTTTGTCTTCGCGTTTCTCGGCTCGCGCGTCGTGAGCATTCTGAATCCGGCGGTGCTGCTACCTGTGATCCTCGTCCTGCTGATTGCGGTCGCGATCTACGTCTTCTTCGTGAAGGAGCTCGGTCTGATTCACCAGCCGAAGCACGCGGCGCACAAGGCGCGCTGGCTCGGCATTCTGGTCGGCGCGGCGCTAGGTTTTTACGACGGGTTTTTCGGGCCGGGCAGCGGAAGCTTCCTGATCTTCGGCTTCGTCGGCATCTTCGGCTTCGATTTCCTCTCCGCGTCGGCGTCAGCGAAGGTTGTGAACCTGGCGGCAATCATCGCGTCGGTGATCTACTTCGCCGCAACCGATCAGCTGCTCTACGGAATGGGAGTCGCCATGGCCGTGTGCAACATCATCGGCGCGACGCTCGGCACTCATCTCGCGATCACTAAAGGCAGCAAGTTCGTGCGCGTCTTCTTCCTTGTGATAGTGACCGCGCTCATCGCCAAGCTGGCGCAGACGATGTGGTCCGGCGGTTAGAACCTTGATCGGCAGGCAGCGGTCGACTGCGGCGCAACTGTGGCAAGGCTCGCTTGCAAAGGCGGACTGTTCGCCATGCGTCAGGCGTTGCAACGGTATCGCGGCCAATTGAGCCGTGGTCGCATTTTGCAAAGCTTCCAGGCAACAGCAGAAGAATAACAGCAGCACGAATATCGATGCGATCGGACCTACGCGCACGGGTAACACTCCGACACCTTGACCGCGGTTCGCGCAGCCGGATGACGATCAAATCGCCATCTGTAAGTCTGGGCACGAGATAAGCTGACACAAGCTGGCGTATGACAGACTACATCCGCCGTTTCTTGCTGCGTGTCTTCGGACTTGGCAAGCCGGTCATCGTGAGCACGCGCCGTCTTCACCGCGGCTAGTCGCGCGCCACCCACGACGACCCTGACGGCAAATCACGTCTTCAACGCGGCGGGCACGCTGGCGGGACAATCAGCTCCCCGCCTCGACACCTCGGCGGGCCGGTCGCTGGGTGGGGAGATCGCGGCATCAGCCGGCCGGCAGGGGGGCTGCGAGTGGAGAGCGTCACGACTAGCCGGAACGGCGCGGCCGGGATGTTCCTCGGTGCACAAGCAATCGTGGTTGACTGCATTGCCAGCCGCAACATCGCGCAGGGAATCGTTCTCAGCGATGATGCAATCGTCTACCGTTGCTCGGCGGGAATGGTTCGCACGGCTCGTGACTGGGTCCGCTGCCGTCGTTTCCCAGTGTATGAAGGCGTCGGTATTATGGTCGGCGACAACGGAACTGTGCAGGGATGCAGCGCTAATTTTAATAGCTTCAACAACATTCAGGTGAGCAGTGGGTCACTGGTTGCGCGTTGCACTGCGAACCAGAGCGAGGGTGCTGGCATTAATCTCGGCGAAGAGTCCGTAGCCTTGGAAAACGTGTGCCGTCAGAACTCAACCGGCATCCGCGCGGTAGGAAATGGCAGCCGTATCGAAGGGAACAGCGTCGTCGCGAATACCGACGGCATCAGAATCCACTCTCCGCTCGTCAACAACCTCGTCATCAAGAACAGCGCGATGGGCAATTCGACCAACTACAGCATCCCCGCGCCGACGTTGTTAGCTGGGCGAGCCACCACGGTTTGACGGGCGCGGCTGCAGCGATCAGCGCTAACCCTCATGCCGACCAGGTGATCGCCGGAAGCATTGCGCGCACGCAGATCCAGCCGTTCACGGGAGAGATCTCGAGCGGCTGGTAGAACTTCGGGCTGACGATTCTGCGCAGCGCCTCGCGAGCTTCAGGGACATCCTTTATGGTGCGCGGAACCGCCGGCACGACACCGACAGCCGCGAAGCTGCTGAGGACAGGCACGAGTCAGATCAGTGCGGTAGAAACAGGAGCTTTCATGTACGAGTAAACCCGTGGACCGCGTAAGTTACTAGGTTGGCGTCCCCTGTCACACTACAGGCGCGTGCACACACGGCGGGGGCGGATGAGCCGAACTTCAAGCGTGCACCAGTGCGCATCTCGGTTCCGGATTCTTGTAGGTTCAGCGCTGTTCTGGGCTGGATTGTCGGCGGTTCCCGTCTACTCACGAGCGCACCGACCATCCGACGAAACGCAGTTGGCGGACTGGCGGATCAACTGCGCCGCGGAGAGCAACGGAGCAGACTCGCTCCGCGCCTGCTTGCTCGCATTATCCACGAATGTTTCGCGCCATGAGGCGCAACGTGCCGCTCTGTGTGCGCAACAAACGTCGCGCGATCTGAAGCGCGAGTATCGCGTCCTCGGCCCGCCACAATTTCACAACTTCCTGGTCAATGCGGGCGTGCGAAAGCGCGGGCTCTGCCACCAGTGGACGCGCGATCTGATGACGCAACTGAGCACGCTGAAGTTGAAGACGCTCGACCTGCATTGGGGAATCGCCCGTCGCGGGACACTGCGCGAGCACAACTCCGTCGTGGTCACCGCGCGAGGCGAACCGTTCGCCAGCGGGATCGTGCTTGACCCATGGCGCTACTCTGGCCGGCTCTTCGCCGGCGCTGTCGCGACGGATCGTTACCCGTGGATCGAGGACGTCGCAGACTGCTTGTGCCCTCGGCGGATCACACTTACAGCGCCCAGTTCGGGTGCAGCATCAACGGCCGCCTTCGCTTCCGCACCCTACCGAACGACCGGCGGTGCGCTGGGTCCATCGGGCGATCCCGCCACTGAAGTCGTTGCTCCTGCCCTTTGCATCGTCTTCAATCTCTCATGCGTCGCCTCTTGTTCTCCGTCGCCCTGTTTCTGCCCTGCACTTCCTCCCTCGTCCCCGCATCCGGGCAGAAGCCGACTGACGAGACTCGCCTCCTGCGATTCCCAGCGACGAACGGCCAGCAGATCGTCTTCGCCTACGCCGGGCAGCTCTACACCGTTCCGCGCGACGGCGGCACTGCGCGTCGCCTAACCAGCGGTCCCGGCTACACTTCCTTTCCGCGCTTTTCC
>DATHXZ010000286.1:0-1543 GCA_035459405.1 Chthoniobacterales bacterium | reverse complement strand
ACTCGCGCTGCCATCGGCGATCCCGGCGATGCGAAGGCTGGCTCGGCTTGCGGCGCAAGGGTGCGCGTCGCATTCGGCATCACAGTCTTGTGCAGGCGTTCGGCGCTCGACTTCTCGGCTGCCGGACGCGACGCCGGCGCCGGCTCAACAGCCGGTTCGTCCTTCGCCTTGCGCTTGAACAAATTCAGAAGTGAAAATCCCATTGCCCTAGTGGTCCTCTGCGGTGACGCGCCAGACTTCTTCCAGCGTCGTAATGCCCTCGATTGCCTTGTCGATGCCGACCATGCGCAGGGTCTTCATCCCTTCGTTGATCGCCTGATTCTTGATCACCGCCGCCGATGCGCGCTTCACGATCAAGCGCCGCACCTGTTCCGTGACCGGAAGCGCCTCGATGATCGCTGCGCGTCCGAGATAACCGCGCCCCTTGCATCGATCGCAGCCGCTGCCGTGGAAGAAAACTGTGTCCGGCTGATCCTGAAGACCGAGACGCTCGAGCATCTCCGGTTCCGGGATGAACTCCTCGCGGCAGTTCGTGCAGATGCGGCGGACGAGACGTTGCGCGCAGGCCATGATGACTGAGCTCGAGATCAGGAACGGCTCGATGCCCATGTCGTCGAGTCGCGTGATCGCACCCGCCGCGTCGTTCGTGTGCAACGTCGACAGCACCTGGTGACCTGTGAGCGCCGCCTTCACCGCGATGTCGGCCGTGATGTTGTCGCGAATTTCACCGACCATCACGATGTCAGGGTCCTGACGCAGGATCGAACGGAGCGCGGTCGAGAAATCCATCCCGATGTCGGCGCGCACGGCGACCTGGTTGATGCCAGCCAGCTCGTATTCGATCGGGTCTTCGACCGTCACGATGTTGTACTGCGGGTTGTTTAACTCCTGCAGCACGGAGTAGAGCGTCGTCGTCTTGCCGGAACCCGTCGGGCCGGTGACGAGAATCATCCCGTGCGGCGCGTCGATCGCCTTCTTGAACTTGTCGAGCGTCCCCTCGTCCATGCCCATCTGGTCGATCGATCCGGTGAGCGCTGACTTGTCGAGGATACGGATAACGATCTTTTCGCCGTGCGAGGTCGGCAGGATCGAGATACGCAGGTCGACTTCCTTGCCCATCACCTTGATGCGGAACCGGCCGTCCTGCGGCACGCGGCGCTCGGCGATGTTCAGGCCCGCGAGAATTTTGATACGCGAAGTGATCGCGAGCTGCAGCGCCTTCGGAGGCGACTCCGCCGCCACGAGCTCACCGTCGATACGATAGCGGAGCTTCAGCGTGCGCTGGAACGGCTCGATGTGAATGTCCGACGCCTTTTCCTTGATCGCCTGCACCAGGATCAGGTTGACGATCTTGATGACCGGCGCGTCTTCGGTGTCGTGCGCGAGACGATCGATGTCGATCTCTTCGCTCTTCTGCTGCTGCACCTCGACGGACTCCGCCGCCGATGCCGCCGCCTCTTCCGCGGCCTGCTTGAAAGTCTCGCCCAGCTTCGATCCGCCGTGGATGCCCGCCAGCGCATCGGCCACCGCGCGTTCGGTCGCG
>DATHXZ010000285.1:0-3255 GCA_035459405.1 Chthoniobacterales bacterium | reverse complement strand
TGAAGAACACCGCGTTCGCATCGTCGAGCACGCTGACGATCTTCTTCTCTTTCGCCTCCGCGCGGCTCGTGATCGCGAGATGCTCGACCTCCTTCACGCCGAGCTTGCAGAAGATCTCGTCGTATTCTTCGAACAGACCTTCCGGCTCAGAAGAGGCGACTGTCGTCACGACAAGCTTGCCGTCTCCGACGTGCCGCACCACTTCGCGCAGGATCAACGCATCGCCGATCTTGTCCTCGCGTCCGCCGATCACGATCAGCGTCGGCCGCGTGTTGCTGACCGACGGCGGTAGCCCCGCCGAACGTTTGCGCGTGCGCTTTGCCGCGCCGTTCTTCACGTGGGCGTTTTTGCCGTTTCCGTTCCGTGCCATAAAATCGAAGCTCAGTGCTCTTTCTTTACGGAAGCGGTTGCGGAGGGCATTTCGGACGTGCGCCATGCGGTCGGCATGTGTGAAGTGTTGTGCGCCTGCCCAACCTGGCCGTGCCGGTCGATCGTAATGCAGCCCGCTTCGCCACCGACTCTGCGCTCCATCGCGGCGATGCCTTCCTCGGCCGCGCGGTCTGCATCGATGCCATTGCACATCGAGTTGATGATGCGATGCGCGAGCGCCATCCGCATGATCATCTCGCCGTCGCCCGTCATCGAGACAGCACCCGCAGAGTTGTCGGCATACAACCCAAGACCCACCAACGGCGAATCGCCGACACGGCCGGGCCGCTTGTGCATCAAGCCGCCTGTCGAAGTGCCGCCGGCGAAATTGCCGCGCCTGTCCATCGCCACCGCGCCCACCGTATCCGAGCCGCGCGTCTTCTTCGAGGTTTCCCATTCCGCGCGCTGATCGTCGTGGATCAGCTCGTTAGGCTGACAGAGATCGACGCCGCTTTGCTCCGCGAAACGGCGCGCACCTTCGCCGCTCAACAGGACGTGCTCAGTTCCCATAACTTTGCGCGCCGCTGAAATCGGATTCCGCACACCGCGAATCGATGCCACCGCACCGGCCGCCAGCTTCTCCCCTTCCATGATCGCTGCGTCGTTTTCGACTTCGCCATCGGCATTCAACGCCGAGCCGTAGCCGGCATTGAACACCGGGTCGTTCTCGAGCACGCGGATCGCCGCCTCGACCGCATCCAAGGCCGAGCCGCCTCGCTCCAGAATCGCTGCACCGGCATGGACCGCTGCAAGACAGGCGCGATTGCTCGCCTCCACTTTGTCGTCGGCCACCGAATGCGCGCCGCCGTGAACGATGATTGCCCAAGCCATTGCAGCTATTCGGCCGTCACCGCGGCGCTGTCGAGCGAATTGGTAGGGACGCCGCGCCGCGGCGTCCGAGGCGTGTTGTAGGACGTGTTGCTTCGGATCACTTGCTGGAGCAGCGAGAGCGCCTTGGACGGCGCAGCGCGCCGTCCCTACCATCGTCATGCCGCAGGCTGGTGGCCGTTGAACGATGTGATCTGCTGCCAGACCTCGTTGATCACATCGGCGAAGACAACCACGAGATCGCGCGGCTGTGCCATGCGCAGCGCCGCATCAACTGCTTCACGCTCCGGCAGGACAACGGTGATGTTGCTCTCGGACAGTCCGGCGCGCAGAGCGCCCTCACGGATCAATCCGGCCGATTCACCCGACGGACGACCCCGCAAGTTCTCATCCTGCTTGACGACGAGGTGGTCGACCATTGCACCTGCAAGCTCGCCGAGCTCAACGATGTCCGCATCGCGCCGGTCCCCGGTGCCGCCGAGGACGCCGATGACGCGTTTGTAGCGGGTGCGCATCTGCTTCAGCATCGCCGCCATGTTGCCGAGCGCGTCGGGATTGTGGCCGTAATCCATGATGACGCGGAACGGATGCTCGTCGTAGACGTTCAACCGTCCCGGGTTCTGGAAGAAGCTCGTCGAGAATGAGCCGAGCGCCTGGCGGATGGTCTCGACGCGCATCTTCATGGCGTGGCCGATCGCCGCAGCAGCGAGCGCGTTGTAGACGTTAAAGCGCGCCTGGCCACCGAACGTCGCCGGGATGTCGTGCGTCCACATCAGCGGGATGTATTGATCGCCGTCATAGATCGCGATCATCTCGCCTTTCACGCCGGCCTGTGCCACGACCGCGCATCCGCCTTGCGCGATGTGTGGGCCGAGCCGCTCGGCTCCCCCGTCCACCCCGCCCGCGGAGAAGTAGATGATTTCGCCTTCCGCGACATCGCGCATTTCCCAGGTCAGCGGATCGTCCGCGTTCAGGATGCTGAAGCCGTCATCGCGCACCACTTCGACGATGAGCTGCTTCACGCGCGCGAGCTCTTCGAGCGAATTGATGCCGCGGAGCCCGAGGTGATCGGCGCGCACGTTCAGCACGGCGCCCACATCGCAGCGATCGAAACCGAGGCCCTCTCGCAAGATGCCACCGCGCGCCGTCTCGAGCACGGCTGCGCCAATCGTCGGATCCTTCAGCACCATGCGCGCGCTCCATGGACCGGTGGTGTCGCCCTGTTTGTAGAGCTCGCCGTTGATGTAGATGCCGTCGGTAGTCGTTAGGCCGACGCATTTGCCGTCGAGCTTTAACATGTGCGCGACCATGCGCGAGGTGGTCGTCTTTCCGTTCGTGCCAGTGATCGCGATGATCGGAATGCGCGCCGGCTCAGGCTCTGGGAACAGCATCTCGATGACCGGCCGCGCGACGTTGCGCGATGTGCCTTCAGATGGCTGCAAGTGCATGCGGAAGCCAGGGCCTGCGTTCACTTCCACGATTCCGCCGCCGACCTCATCGATCGGCTTCGTGATGTCGGGCGTGATGAAATCGATCCCGGCGATGTCCAGGCCGATGATCCGAGCGGCGCGTCGCGCGATCTCGCTGTTCATGTAATGAATCTCCGCCGTGCGATCGATCGCGGTGCCGCCGGTCGAGATGTTAGCGGTAGAGCGCAGGTGAAAGATCTGTCCCGCCGCAAGCAGCGTATTCACGGTGTAGCCGGCCTGCTCCAGCAGCCGCTCGGCCTGCTGATTGATGGTGATCCGCGTCAGCACCTTTTCGTGCCCCAAGCCGCGCCGCGGATCGGAGTTCACAATCTCGACCAGCTCCGCAATCGTGTGCACTCCATCGCCGACAACGTGCGCGGGCACGCGCTCGGCGGCGGCGACGACTTTGTTGTTGATGACCAGGACGCGGTAATCCTTCCCCGCGAGGAATTGCTCCACGAGCACGTACTTCGTGTAGATCGCCGCCTGCTCGTAGCCCCAGCGCACCTCGTCGAGACTGTTCAGGTTC
>DATHXZ010000284.1:0-2482 GCA_035459405.1 Chthoniobacterales bacterium | reverse complement strand
GATAGACCCGACATATTTGCGCGCCAAATGCCTTCGCACAGCCGTACGGGCTGGTGGGTCGGAATGCGGTTTGTTCCGTTTGCGGCGACTCGGTTGCGCTGCCGAACACCTCGGAGCTTGATGCATGGTAGAATCGTAGCGGCTGCGGCTGATCGCGTGCGATCTCGAGCAGCCGCAGCGTCGCCATTCCTGCCTCCTCGCAGGTGGACTCCGGGATTTCGAAGCTCAGGCCGACGTGGCTCTGGCCAGCGAGGTGATAAACCTCCGCTGGCCGTGTCTCGGCAAAGATGCGTCGTAGCGTCGTGCCATCGGAGAGATCCGCGTAGTGGAGGAAAAAGCGCTTGCCGTAGGCAGCCTCGTCCCGACGCAAATGATCGATGCGCGAGCGCAGGAGATTGCTCGTGCGTCGGACGATACCGTGGACCGTGTAGCCTTCCTGGAGCAACAGCTCGGCCAGATACGAGCCGTCCTGTCCCGTAACGCCGGTGATCAGCGCCGTGCGGGGACTTTGATCCATCCGTGAGAGGAGTGACGAGTGTGGGTGCCGCGAGCTACGGCATCTTGCCGAGATGTTCCCGCATTGTTCGCCGCTCAAGCAATTCCATGTCTGCGTCGACCATGATGCGGACAAGATCCTTGAAGCGCACCTTCGGTTCCCAGTCGAGCTGACGCTTGGCCTTGGCTGGATCGCCGATCAGCAGGTCGACTTCGGCCGGCCGTTCGTACCGATCGTCGTGTCGCACGAACTCCTTCCAATCCAAGTCTACATGGGCGAAGGCCGCTTCGCAAAACTCTCGCACGGTGTGCGTCTCGTTCGTCGCGAGCACATAGTCGTCGCTATCGTCCTGCTGCAGCATGCGCCACATGCCTTCCACATATTCCGGCGCGTAGCCCCAGTCGCGCTTCGCCTCGAGATTGCCGAGAAAGAGCTCGTGCTGCAGCCCGTTTTTGATCGCGGCAACCGCGCGCGTGATTTTCCGCGTCACAAACGTCTCGCCGCGGCGCGGGCTCTCGTGATTGAAGAGGATGCCGTTGCTGGCGTGGAGCCCGTAGCTCTCGCGGTAGTTCACGGTGGCCCAATACGAGAATACCTTCGCGACAGCATAAGGGCTGCGCGGCCAGAATGGCGTCGCCTCGGTCTGCGGCACGGCTTGGACTTTGCCGAACATCTCGCTCGACGATGCCTGATAGAAACGCGGCCGAATATCGGTCTCGCGCATCGCCTCCAGCAACCGGATCGTGCCGACGCCGGTGATATCGGACGTGTATTCCGGGATGTCGAAGCTGACGCGCACATGGCTTTGGGCCGCGAGATGGTAAATCTCGTCCGGTTTGAGGTCGTACAACAGCTTCACCAGGTTGACCGAGTCACTCAGATCGCCATAATGGAGAAACATCCTGACGCCGTTCACGTGCGGATCAGCGTAGAGATGGTCGATGCGGCCAGTGTTGAACGAGCTCGCACGGCGGATGATCCCGTGCACCTCGTAGCCTTTTTCAAGAAGCAGATCGGCGAGGTAGCTGCCGTCCTGTCCGGTAATGCCGGTGATGAGCGCCTTTTTCATGCGAGCCGTTGGAATTAGCCTATCAACCGGGTTGGCGCAAACCTGTGCGTAGGCGCGAAAGCGGGGAGCCGGCGAGTTCGGGGGAAGGAAAAGGCTAGTCTGCGCCGCTGGTCTCACTAAATTGCGCCGCAAGCGAGCAGATGAAAGTAGTGATCCTATGCGGCGGTAAAGGTACCCGGCTTCGGGAAGAGACGGAGTTCCGACCGAAGCCGATGCTGCCGATCGGTGAGCGCCCGATCCTCTGGCACATCATGAAGACGTATGCGCATTACGGCTTCAAGGAGTTCATCCTCTGCCTCGGTTACAAGGGCGAGATGATCAAGGAGTACTTCCGGAACTACCTCTGGAACACCTGCGACGCCACCCTTGACCTCGGCCAGGAACCCGAGGTGAAATTTCACACCCGCCACACCGAGGAGGATTGGCAGGTGACGCTTGCGGACACCGGCGCCGAGTCGCTCACCGGCGAGCGTGTTTACCGGATTCGGCAGTATCTCGACGGCGACACCTTTCTGCTCACCTACGGCGACGGCGTTGGAAATGTCGACATCCCGGCGTCGGTCGAATGTCACCGCCGGTCGGGCAAGATTTGCACGCTGACGGCGGTGCATCCGCCGGGAAGGTTCGGCGAGCTCAGCATGGGTGATGACTCGACGGTGCTTGGATTCAACGAAAAGCCGCAGACTGAAATCGGCTACATCAATGGCGGATACATGGTGTGCAGCATGCAGCTGTTGGAGTACCTCAGGCGAGACCCGGCGGTGATGCTCGAGCAGGAGCCGCTGCGCACGATGGCGAGCGAAGGCCGGATGGGCGCTTACAAGCACAATGGCTTCTGGCAGCCGATGGACACCTTCCAGGAGTTCACGCTCCTGAACGGCCTCTGGAATGAGGGCCGCGCGCCGTGGAAAGTTTGG
>DATHXZ010000283.1:0-3872 GCA_035459405.1 Chthoniobacterales bacterium | reverse complement strand
GCCGTCGCGTGACGAGCTGGCGGAATAACGCCGGTAGCAGGTGACTGCCGGCTCATCAAAGCATCGGCCGCAAAAGAGCCGGGCTGCGCGCAGGTAGTAATCGAGATCGTCCGCGCCCCATGGATCGCGCCATGGCCCGATCGTCTCGACCACCTCGCGACGGAACATCACCGAAGAAGGCGGAATGATGTGCCAATGGAATCCGAGCAGCGTGTTGTACAGCTGCGTCTCGCGAGGCGACGTCGGCACCCCCCAGGGCACCGGCGCACCTTCGAACGTCATCTCCTCACGGCCGCCAACCACGAATCCACACTCCGGATGGGCGGCTAACTCCCGCAGTCCCGTTTCAAGCGCCAGCGGCAGCAGATAATCATCTGCGTCCAGGAACACCACATAGCTGCCGCGGCTGGCGCGAATTCCTGTATTTCGCGCGACGGCTGATCCCGCATTCGGCTGACGGAGCAGAGTCGTCTTCGCCCGGCCGCCATTGATAATGCTGGCGACGTGGCGCGGCGAGCCATCATCGACAAGGATGATTTCGTAGTCCTGACACGTCTGCGCTCGGACCGTGGCCAGCGTCTCAACGAGCAACTCCGCCTGACGCGCCGTCGCGATGTAGGCGGGGATGATGATTGAGACAAGCGGTGCGGGTCGAGCGGGCATCCGCATACATACGTTTCGGGACGGGCGCCGGTCGGACGCAGTTCCGTTTCGGCCGCATCCGCGGAACACATTGCCTGTCGATAAAAGGGTCGTGATCTAGCGCGACGACCGGATATGCTCGACCGATGACTGCTGCTACCCTCCCACCGGTTACCGAATTGCGCCGATTGCCTTCGCCAGCCGCGACGCCACAGGCCCTGGCATGGCATGGCGGCGCATTGTGGATGGGCTCGCGAGATCTTCGCTGCGTCTATGGCATCAACGTGGAGACCTGGAGTGTGTTCGAAGAGAACGAGGCGCCCGGTGTTCCGTGGGCAGCTGTTTCGCTCGGCGATAGGCTGCGGTTCACGATCGGTGAAGGACCGGAGGATGACCGGCATCTGCGCTCGTACGTGCCAGGTGTCGGATTTGCCGACGATGATCGCGTGGAGTGCCCGGACTTGACCGGTTCATATCTCAGCTACGACGGCTCACATGTTTACCTCAGCCAATGGTATCGGCACCGGATCCTGAAGCTGGATTCGGACGGTGAAATCCTGCGCGCCATCGATGTCGGTGAGGAAATCTGCGGCCACGTGTTCGTGGACGGCTTGATCTACATCCTGCGTGGAACCGAGCAGGGGAACGAAGAGTGGCGCCTGGCGCGGCTCGATCCGCATGACGAGCCGCCGCAAATCGAAGATGTCGCCTCGGTGCCCTTTCAATGCCGCTCGTTAGCGTTCGACGGCGCTCGCTTCTGGAGCAGCCACCGCGCGGCGGACGAGATCGTCTGCTTCGCTGCGGGCAGGTGATGGTCTGTTGTCTGCGGTCGTCGCCGTGGCTGGACGTCTGCGTAGCTAGCGGATCGCCACCGGCACGCCGCCCTTCAGCTTCATCGCAAGGCGCACGACATCCCAGTTCGCCAGCCGCACGCACCCGTGGCTGGCAGATCGGCCGATCGAATCCGGATCGTCCGTGCCATGCAGGCCGATGCCCTTTTTGTTCAGCGCGATCCAAATGACGCCCACCGGGTTGTTGGGCCCCGGTGCGAGCATGTGGAAATCGTCGCTCCGCACACCTCGTTTCAGCATCTTTTCGTCGTGGCGGAAATTCGGCATCTTCGCCACGCCTTTGACTTTCCACTCGCCGACGGGCGATTCGGTTCGTCCGGAGCCGATGGTGACCGGGTAAGCGGCTATCAGCCGGTCGGCGTCGTAGACGCCAACCATGTTCGTGCCGGTATCGACCCTAACAGAAATGGCCGGCGATAGTGGCTCTCCACCGGACGCCTTCGTGTTCGCTGAGCTGAACTCGGCCGCCCCTCCAGTCTCGGCGTCGCCGATGTCATTCGCTGCCGGTGGTGCGATCTCGCTACCGGGCTTCAACTCTTTCACCGCCGCGACTTCAAACGGCTCCACGTTTGGCACCTGTAGCTGATCGCCGGCTTTGATCGCCTTCGTCTTGCCGGGGTTGATCTTCTCCAGGAAATCGCGGTCGCAATGAAACTTCTCCGCAATCGCTTCCGCGGCATCGCGATACGGCAGCGCCTTCAGCTTCGCTTGTGCCTCAACCGATTGAGGTAAGTCGCCCACGTTCTGCAGGTCGGCCTCGGTGACAGTATAGAGGACGAAAACGGGATCGATGCTCGCGAGGTCGAGGCCTGTAACGTCGGGCGCGGCATTTGGTTGCGCAGGAGGCGACGGCGGTTGTTCGCCGCGCGATTCGCGGTAGAGCGCAAGCGCCTTCAATGTGAAGTCGCCGTAGTAACCATCGAGCTTGCCGGGTCCGAAGTTTGCCCGATCGAGGAACACCTGCAGCCGGGTGGCAGCTTCTAGGTCAGTTGGTGTGCGGGGGTCCTTCGCGGCGGACGCTTTCTTGTTCTGCGCTTGCGCCGTGATGAGGCTGCCTACGACAAACAGTGCCGCTAACGGGAGTTTCAGGTTCGTCTGCATGAGTTGTGAATCGTTCGTCGGAGCGAAGCGGTCGGATGTCCTTTGCGCGTCGTGGGGCTACAGCTCTCGTGCCGAGAACTTATCGCCCTGCCGGATGTCTCCCGTTTCGCAGCCTTTGCGGAACCACCGCACGCGCTGCCTCCGAGCTGCCATGCGTAAACGAATCCGGCACGACGTCGCCTTGCGTCCGGCGCTGTAATTTATCGTTGCCGATCGCCCCCGTCGCGCGCAGCGCCTCCTTGATATTGCCTGGCTCCAGCCGCCGCGGCGATCCGCCGCCCGCGGGAGCGGCGCACATCTTCCACGTTGTCGCTTTGTCTTCTACGTTGCCGAGCATCGGCTATTCCGCCGTGCACCTGCACCGCACACACGATCCGAGATTCGCGGCCGCCGCGAGTGCCTGCGGGCGGGTGATATGAACATGCGCGCGCACGATGACTTCATCCTCGCGTGCACGTCGATGTCCGAAATCCCGTGCTCTGTTCGTTAGGTTTTCAGTCTATGGCCAACAAGATCGCGCGAAGCATCAGGCCGTTTCTCTGGTTCAACGACAACGCGGAAGACGCAGCGACCTTCTACACGGCGGTCTTCGATAACTCACGTATCGTCGGTGTCACGCGCTACGGCGATACCGGTCCGGGGCCAAAAGGCAGCGTCATGACGGTGAAGTTCGAGCTCGAAGGCCAGGAATTCGTCGCGTTGAACGGCGCGCCGATGTTTCACTTCACCGAAGCCGTCTCCTTCGTCGTGAACTGCGACCCTCAGCAGGAGATCGACACCCTCTGGGAGAAGCTTTCGGCAGACGGTGGCGAGACGTCGCGCTGCGGCTGGTTGAAGGAGAAGTTCGGACTGTGGTGGCAGGTAGTTCCTCGCGAACTCGACGAGCTCGTGGCGGCCGACGAGCCCGAGCAATCAGACCGCGTGATGCGAGCCCTGCTGCAGATGGACAAGCTCAACGTCGGCGCGTTGCAGCGAGCGTACGCGGACAGATAGCTCAACCTGCGAACAACGCCGGCCCGCTCAGCCGGCGCGCGGTTGCTTACAAGCGAGCAGCTTCACCACAATCTCCGTGAGCACGAGCTCGTGGTCCAGTTGGCTGCTAACGAGTTGAAGGTTCGCCTCCAGGCACGCCTCCAATCCTGCGATCATCTGCGCGGTGTCAAACCGGTGCGCGGACATCGCGGCGATGCCGAGCGGGTAGGCATTTAGCGATCCGTCTTTTTTGCGCGGCAGATGCTCCGTCGCGCTGGGCGGCAGCCGGTTGATCGCCGAGATGAA
>DATHXZ010000282.1:0-3538 GCA_035459405.1 Chthoniobacterales bacterium | reverse complement strand
GGGATTTTGCTCAGGATGGCTTTGCGGATGTCGTCCGAAAGCACAGCCGTCATGTCGGTCTCGATCAGGCCAGGGGCGAGAGCGTTCACGGTGATGCCGCGGCTCGCCATCTCGCGCGCGAGCGATTTCGTCAGCCCGAGCAACCCAGCCTTGCTCGCGGCGTAGTTCGCCTGCCCCGCGTTTCCGATCAGCCCGATGACTGAGCTGATGTTGATGATGCGGCCGCTCCGCTGTTTGATCATCGAGCGTTGGATGGCCTGCACGAAGTTGAACGCGCCTGTGAGGTTCGTGTTCAACACGGTGTCCCAATCTTCTGGCGACATGCGCATGCTCAAGCCGTCCCGTGTCACGCCGGCATTGTTCACGAGGATGTCAACGCCGCCGAAATCCTCGAGAATGCGCGCGCCGGTCTGCTGCACCGCGGGATGATCTGCGACGTCGACCGAGTACGCCTTTGCCGCCTCTGCGCGCATGCTGTTGATCTCGTCGGCAGTCTTTTGCGCGTTCGCTTCCGTCCGGCTGACGGACGCCACGCGCGCGCCTTCACTCGCGAGTCGAAGAGCAATGGCGTGCCCAATCCCCCTCCCTGCGCCCGTGACGATTGCTACTTGGTTTTCGAGCTTCGCGGCACTCACTTCGGCGAAAGAGTAATCTCGCGATCTTTGAACCGCGAATCCCACCTGCCCGGCTTCGCCCCTCGAAATTCTATTCCGTTGAGCAAGTCATGAATTGAGTTCAGCGGCGGCTGAAAAGACTCATTTGGCTGCGCATCGAGTAACCCTTCCATTCGAGATAGATAATCCGCGTATTGCCGATCGTTTAGGTTTTTTCCGGTAAGTTCTTCGACGCTCCTCTTTTGCTCATTTCCCGGCGCGAGCCGATGCGCGACTTCGAACTCTGCTGATACGCAGATCGCGCCGTCAGAGGTCAGCCCATGGATTTCGTACGCCAGGTTGTAACCGACGGCCCAATCCGAGGCATCCTGCGCGTACTGGGAGAGATACGCTACGGCTGATCCCCAACCGAACGTCAGACACTCGACTTTTGACAGAAATGTCTGTCCTGCATTCTTGAATCGCAGCGTCGGCAAGTCCTGCGCCTGCCATCCACCTTCCGACCTCCCCTTCGGGATCTTTGGGCGTTCCTTGAGCAGCTGTTCCAAAGCCTGGATCTGCTCCGCAACGCGCGGGTAAGCTTTGGCGTAACGTTCCGGACGCTCGCCGCCTGCCGGCAGGACCGTCACACCACCGTAATGCTGGTAACGCGTGCGCATGGCGATAACCAGATGCGCAGGGAAAGTTTCGGCTACGGCAAACACGTTCGCCGGGTAATCCGCTTTGGCAGGTTTGGCCGCCCGCTCCCGCATCTTCACGGTCGTAAACGCTGCCGGATCGTAAGCCAGCGACACTCCGTGGGCGCCGATCGTCTGCGGCTCGGCAGCCACCAATTGCCCGCACGTAAGTAGGAACACAAAACACATCAGCCTCATCGTCGAGTCACAGGCGACGTGATTCTCAAATCTCATACTTTCATCCACTGCTTGGTTCGCGCGCTGGTGGACATCGCCTCCAGCACCCGCTGATTGCGCAAACCGTCCTCGAACGTCGGCTGCACAATCCTTCCTGCAACTACCGCGCGCACGAAGTCGGCAACCGTGTGAACGAACGTGTGCTCGTAGCCGATGAGGTGACCGGGCGGCCACCATTTCTCGATAAATGGATGGCGCCCTTCCGTGACGAGGATGTCGCGAAAGCCGCGTCGCTCCTCCGGCTCGCGTGCATCGTAGTAGCGCAACCGGTTCATCTCTTCGAAGTCGAATGCGAGCGAGCCCGCGCTGC
The DNA here is from genome assembly GCA_035459405.1 of Chthoniobacterales bacterium. Taxonomy (GTDB): domain Bacteria; phylum Verrucomicrobiota; class Verrucomicrobiia; order Chthoniobacterales; family UBA10450; genus JACCTI01. The sequence goes on along the minus strand of DATHXZ010000282.1, from coordinate 1,700 downwards.
CATTGATCTCGAGCGTGATGCTGTTCTTGCGGCCGTGCGCGAAACGCGTCGCTTCAAGGTTCGCGAGTGCGCCCTTCTTGAAGCGCCCGATCGTAGTCACGGCATCGTCAACCGTGACCTTGCCCTTCTTTCCTGATCGCGACTCGAGTGGCCGCTCTTTCACGAAGGTCTCCGTACTCGCGCAGACTTCACGGAACTCGCCGAGCAGATAGCGGCCGAGATCGATGATGTGGGCGTTGATGTCGCCGTGTGCTCCGGAGCCGGCGATCTTCGATTGCAAGCGCCAGACGAGCGGAAACTCCGGGTCGGCGATCCAATCCTGCGCATACCGCGCCCGGTAATGGTAGATGCGGTCACCCAGCTCGCCGCGTTCGATCATCTGCTTCGCCAGTGCGATCGCGGGGATGCGGCGGTAGTTGTGGCAGACCATGTGCACGATTCGCGCCTTCCGGACGGCAGCCAGCATCTCCTCACATTCGGCGACGTTGAGGGCGAGCGGCTTTTCGCAAAGGATCGCCTTCCCAGCGGCCGCCGCAGCGACGCAGATGTCGCGGTGGGTGTCGTTAGGCGTGACGACATCGATGATGTCGATTTCCGGATCTGCGACCACGGCGCGCCAGTCAGTTGCGGCGTGTTCCCATCCTAGATCCGAAGCCGCTTTTCGCACGGATTGCGGGTTGCGGCCGCAGATTGTTTTCAGCCGAATGTCAGCGGGCAGATCGAAGAAGCGCGGCGCCTGACGCCACGCGTTCGAGTGTGCCCGGCCCATGAAGTTGTAGCCGACCATCCCGATTGTGAGTGTGCGTCTGGTCGCCATCGGGCAGGTGCAAACCGCGAAGGGCGGCTTTATAGATCGGAACCCGGCGCCGACTCAAGTGAAAGCCGCCCGCCACCGCGAAATGAAGTGCCCATCCTGTGCCAGCACGCTCACAGCTCCGGAGCCGCGTTGCCCGAGCTGCAAGCTCACGCTGCCGACGCTGGACATTAAGTTTGGCGCGCTGCCGCGGCACACGATGTACTTCACGGATCGCACTGACCGTGTGCCGTTCCGCGGCATGGCCGCAATGCGCAGAATGCTCGAGCTGTTTCATGGAAAATTCCGCAATGCCTGTTCTCCGTTTCGTCGCCGATCTTCCGCGCGGGACGCCCGTCGGCGAATACGCCTTCTGGCTCGCAAACCGCGCGCGCTTCAGCTCGGTCGAGCATGTGCACGGCGATAACTTCGACCTGCTGCTTGTCGTCGACGAGAACGGGCGCGCGGCAGCGTTAAACGCTGGCTACGGACTCGAGGAGCACTTGCGGGAAGAAGATCTGCAAGCGACGCTCGATGCATTCACCGACAAGATGCGCGGCGGAGATATGCCTGCTGGCGTGCAGTCGTGCCTCGATGTCATCACTGAACGACTGAGCGCGAAATGGGCTTCGCTGCATGCGCAGCCCCGCCGCGCTCCCGCCGCGAATGCTCCTGCAGAGGAGAGCTGGGCGTAATGATGTTGGCGTCGCATCTGTCGCGAGTGACGGCAGCAGTGCTATTCGGGTTCGCCGCCGCATCCCCGGCTTTGCCGCCACCGTCCGCGTCACCACCAGTATTTCAGGAGCGGCCGTTCGGGCCCAAACCCGCGCCAACTCCGCCGCGGCCGAGCGTTGTGCGGACGCAAACGCCGGAGCCGCTTCCCCGCGCCTGGATTGTCGGTGGCGTG
>DATHXZ010000281.1:0-3629 GCA_035459405.1 Chthoniobacterales bacterium | reverse complement strand
GACGGGCTTCCCTGACTGCACGAGCAAGGTCTCGTCGTTCTCGAGCTCACGCAGCGAGCGCACGATCGCCTCGAACGCTTCCCAACTGCGCGCCGCCCGGCCGGTGCCGCCGTAAACGATGAGCTTCTCCGGATTCTCCGCCACATCGGGGTCCAGATTGTTCATCAACATCCGCAGCGCGGCTTCCTGGTGCCACCCTTTGCAGCTCATCTCAGCGCCTCTCGGCGCGCGGATCAGTCGGTCGCTCATATCGTGTCCATTTCGCTGTCGAATTCGCCGCTGCGGATCGCAACGGCGACGCGCTCGATGTCGGCGTACAGTGCGCGGTCTTCGGTGAGTGGCGGCGAGAGCTTCAGTAACCGCTCGCGCGCGCGTTCAACCCCGACCCCTGCTCTGAGCGGGCGCCGGTATTCGAGTGCAGACCCGGTGGCCATCAGCTCGATCGCGATCAATCTCTCCGCGTTATCGACAATCGTCCGGAGCTTCAGCGCTGCGGTCATTCCCATCGACACGTGGTCTTCCTTTCCAGCCGACGTTGGCAAATTATCGACGCTGGCGGGATGCGCGAGCACCTTCGCTTCGTTCAGCAGCGAGACAGCAGCGACGTGCGGAATCATGAAGCCTGATTGCGTGCCGGCTTTCGACGCGAGGAATGGCGGCAATCCTTCGCTCTCATCCGGATTGATCATCCGATCGACGCGACGCTCGCTGATGCTCATCAAATCCGTGATCGCGATGGCCGCATAGTCGAACGCCAGTGCGAGCGGCGCCCCGTGGAAATTTCCGCCGGAGATCACAGCATTATCATCGGGAAACACGAGTGGGTTGTCGGTTGCCGAGCCCGACTCGATCGAAAGAATCTCCTCGCAATGATCGAGCGCGCCGCGCACCGCCCCGTGCACCTGCGGCATGCATCGAAGGCTGTAGGCATCCTGCACACGTGGATCCCCTGTCAGGTGCGAAGCGTGGATCTCGCTCTCGCTCAGCAGCCAGCGGAGATGCTCGGCGACAGCACATTGGCCACGATGTGGACGAGCGCTGTGGATGCGGTCGTCGAACGCGGCCGGCGTGCCTTTCAGTGCCTCCAGCGTCATCGCGCCCGCAATGTCGGCAACACGCGTCAGACGTTTCGCCCGCAGCAACGCCAGCCCGCCGACTGCGTGCATCGCTTGCGTCCCGTTCAGCAACGCCAGTCCTTCCTTCGCTTCAAGGGTAACGGGTTGAAGTGCCGCGCGTGATAAGGCGTTCGCGGTCGGCATTCGCTCGCCCTCGTAGAACGCCTCGCCTTCCCCAATCAACGCGAGCGACAAGTGTGCGAGCGGCGCAAGATCACCACTTGCTCCCACCGAGCCTTTCTCGGGAATCATCGGGTGCACGCCGCGATTCAGCAGCTCTGTCAGGAGCTCGAGCACCTCCAGCCGAATGCCACTGAAACCGAGGGCGAGAACGTTGGCCCGCAGGAGCATCATCGCGCGTACTTCGGTGTCCGCGAGCGGCTCTCCTACACCGCTGGCGTGGCTGCGCACGAGATTCAGCTGAAGCTTCCGCACGTCGGCACGATCGATCTGCACATCGGCCAGCCGACCAAAGCCGGTGTTGATCCCGTAGACCACCGCGTCGCTTTTCAGGATCTCCTCGATGACGCGACGAGACGCCTGGATTCGCGAATGCGCCGCAGCGGCGATGCTCACCTTTGCGCCACCAATAGCCACGTGGGCAATCTGTGTCAGCGAGAGCGGCTCACCGTTCAGCTCCATCGGTCCATCTTAGTTAGCGCGCGGCGAAATGGAAGAAGTGCGGGCTGCACAGAGCGCAAGCAAAAGAAAAGGCCAGGCCGAAAAGACGACCTGACCTTCACATTAAAGCTATCCGGAAGCGGATTACTTCGAGTAGGTGCTGCTGGTCCCCGCGCTGGTGGACATCGTTTCCTTCTTCTGTGCGCAAGCGCCCAGGCTCAATGCGCCGGCCGCTACCGCCACGATCATGATGAGTTTCAACATTTTCATTCTGATAATTCGCCCCCTTTCCGAGCAAGTTGCTGCCGTCATTTAGGCAGCTCACTTCTTCTGCGCAATGCTTTTCTGCCGCTTTTTTCCCGCACGGCTAACGAGTGGCGGAGGCGCGATTACGACTGGCGTTCCGACCTCGACCAGCTCGAAAAGTTCGGCCATCTCGGCGTTCTTCATGCGGATGCAGCCGTGGCTCGCCGGCGTGCCAATCTGGTCCTCGTGGTTCGTGCCGTGGATGTAAATGTAGCGTGCGTGCGTGTTTGCATTCCCGGCGTCTAACCCCTCGAGCCACAGGATGCGCGACATGATCAGGTCGTCGGACTTCAGCGCGTCGGCCGAGGCGCAAACCGGAACCCGCGCTTTGTAGGCAATGTCGATGGGCTGACCTGCGCCGATCTTCTCCGCGACACGAAAGCGGCCGACCGGCGTCTTCATGCTCCCTTCCTCGCTCCCGAGCCCATACTTTGAGGTCGAGATTGGGAATGCGCGCTCTGTCTTGCGGCCGCGCTTCACCGCGAGTCGCTGTCGCGCCACCGAAATGTGAATGCTCTGCTCACCGCTTTCCTTCACGTCCGGGCAGTGTAGGATCATCAGCGCGTGGGGAAAAGGTACAACGTTGCGGTTGTCGGAGCGACCGGCGCGGTCGGCGTTGAGCTGCTCGACGTGCTGGATCGCCGAGCATTTCCGGTCGGAAGTTTACGCCTCCTAGCCTCTGCCCGATCAGCCGGCAAAAAGCTCCCGTTCCGCGGCAGCGAACACACGGTTGAGGAGCTGGGTGATGACTCCTTCACAGGTGTCGACATCGCTTTCTTCAGTGCCGGAGGGGCAACGTCGAGCGAGTATGTGCCGATTGCGGCAGCCGCCGGAACCGTGGTGATCGATAACTCGTCGACGTTCCGCATGGATCCGGACGTGCCGCTCGTCGTTCCGGAGATCAATGGTGCTGATGCCAGGCAACACCGTGGCGTCATCGCGAATCCAAATTGCACGACAGCGGTGACGCTGATGGCGCTGTATCCGTTGCATCTTGCGTTCGGGCTTCGCCGCATCTTCGCGTCCAGCTACCAGGCAGTTTCCGGTAGCGGCGCGCGGGCGATCGCGGAACTGAAGCAACAGGTCGCCGACGTCGGTGCGAACGAGCCGACGAAGCCCGAAGTCTACCCGCACCCAATTGCTTTCAACGTGCTCCCGCATGTCGATTCATTCCTGGAGAACGGCTACACGAAAGAAGAGATGAAGATGCAGGGAGAAGGCCGGCGGATCATGCATCTGCCGGAGTTCCGCGCGTCAGTGACCTGCGTGCGCGTGCCGGTCTACCGTGCGCATTCTGTTGCGGTGAATGCTGAATTCGAGCGGCCGGTCTCGGTCGATGAGGCTCATGAGGTGCTCGCGAAGGCGCCGGGCCTCGAGCTCGTCGACGAGCCGCGTCGCAATACATACCCAATGCCTCTGAATGCCGCCGGCAAGGACAACTGCCAGGTCGGCCGTGTCCGTCTCGACTGCGCTCTCGAAAACGGACTCGCCTTTTGGGTCGCCGGCGATCAACTGCTCAAGGGCGCCGCGTTGAACGCAGTGCAGATCGCTGAGCTGCTTTAGCCGGCGCAGAGTACAACAGAACGG
>DATHXZ010000280.1:0-1834 GCA_035459405.1 Chthoniobacterales bacterium | reverse complement strand
TTCGTACAGCGGTCGATCAATCGGCTGATGTACGGCGAGCGCGATGAGCCTTACCAGGTCATTTCGCGCCTCGGGCAGCGGCTTGAAAGCGCGATCGCACCGGATGCGCTGCTGCCCACCATCGCTCAAACCGTTCGGGATGCGCTCAAGCTGCCATATGCCGGGATCAGCATCGAGCGCGAGGGGCAGCGCATCGCCTCCGCCGGGAGTGGGACGCCCGTTTCCGAGCCACTCGTCGTGCTGCTCAATCACCAGGGGGAGACGATCGGGCAGCTGCTGCTCGCGCCACGCTCACCAGGTGAAACGTTTTCCGACGCCGATCGTCGTCTGCTGGCCGATCTTGCACGCCAGGCGAGTGTCGCGGCGCACGCTATGCTGCTCCATCAACAAACAGTGCAGCTTGCCGCCGACGTCCAGCAGTCGCGCGAGCGCATTGTCACGGCACGTGAGGAGGAGCGCCGCCGCTTACGCCGCGACCTCCACGATGGACTGGGGCCACAGCTTGCCAGCCTTACGCTGAAAGTGGATGCGGCCCGCGATGAGATCGCCTATGATCCGGCCGCGGCGGCAGCCATGCTCGGCGATCTCAAAGGCGATATCCAGACCGCGCTCACGGATGTGCGGCTCCTGGTCTATGCGCTCCGTCCGCCCGCGCTTGACGAATTGGGATTGATCGGAGCACTACGTCTGCACCTCGGGCAAACGGCACATGGTGGCTTGCGGATCACGATCGACGCATCCGACGATCTCCCACCGCTCTCGGCTGCCGTCGAGGTCGCGGCGTACCGGATCATTATGGAGGCGGTGACAAACGTGCGACGACACGCAGAGGCCCAGTCGTGTTCGATACGAATCGCGGCGCAGGATATGCTCGAGGTCGAAATCGCGGACGACGGCAAGGGGCTGCCGGAAGACGTGCGGGCGGGCATTGGATTCATCTCGATGCGCGAACGGGCAGCCGAGCTAGGAGGGACGTGCACGATTACCGGCGGCGCCACGAAGGGAACAGTCGTGCGAGCGACATTGCCGTTCTAAATTCCGCATGAAGGCACTGCACACCACCTCCACGCTGTATTCGTTACGCATTTGTCAGGTTGACAGCTATGGAACCGATTAAGGTACTGATCGCCGACGATCATCCCATGTTTCGCGAAGGTGTGCGCTCGATGCTGCGGCGCGAAGACAGCGTCACGCTCGTGGGCGAGGCAACAACCGGGAGCGCGACGATCACGTTGGCCGCTGAGCTCCAACCGGACGTCATCCTGATGGATGTACACATGCCCGAAGTCAATGGTATCGACGCGACGCGACGCATTCTGCAGCAACATCCGCATATTCGTGTGCTCGTTCTCACCATGTTCGAAGACGACGACTCAGTCTTCGCCGCGCTTCGGGCCGGCGCGCGCGGCTACCTCCTGAAAGGGGCCGATAAGGCCGAGATCGTGCGCGCGATCAATGGGGTTGCCAGTGGCGAAGCGATCTTCGGTCCGGCGATCGCGCAACGGCTGATCGCATTCTTTTCAGCTCCACAGACACCGGTGCCGCCTCCCGTGTTTCCCGAGCTTACCGACCGTGAGCGTGAAATCCTGATGCTGATGACACACGGCTTGAGCAACCAGGCAATCGCCGATCGGCTGGTAGTCAGCCTCAAAACGGTGCGGAACAACGTTTCCAACATCTTCAGCAAACTCGAGGTTGCCGATCGCGCGCAGGCCATCCTCCGCGCGCGCGATGCCGGTCTCTCCTAGCCGGCCACTACCGTCTTTGGCGACCTCTGTTCGCACGCCTGTGCTATACTTTCCATGATCAGATATGCGACAGATGGGATGAACCT
>DATHXZ010000279.1:0-2124 GCA_035459405.1 Chthoniobacterales bacterium | reverse complement strand
ATGACGGGCGCGAAATCGGGAAGATGGGCCGGCTTCCGATAGCCGTAGAAGTAAGCCGCAGCAGAGGCGGCAGCGGCAGCGCTCCAGGCCAAGAGCCAGCCCTTGCTACGGCGAATCCGATGCCCCGCGAGGAACACCGGCAACGTCAGACCCCATGCGAGCAGCCCATGCGCGAGCGTGAATGTGCTGATGAGGGACAGCCCCGCAGCGATCGCAAACCTGACGCCCAGCGGCCAGCGCGTTTCCAACGCGAGCAGCGCACCCAGAACGCACAGCACTGGCATGTAGGAAGGAAAGCCGGACGCAAACAGCCACAGCTCAAATTGCGCCGGCGTAAAGATGAGCAGCGCGGCCGCCCAAAAGCAGATCGCCGTTGGAACGACGCTGAGGCCGGAGCGCCGGAGCAGGATATAGATCCCAACGGCCGTCGCCGCGCAGATCAGCACTGATAGCATCATCTGATCGCGTACATCCCAGTGCCCGCCCATCGCCGACGCCACGAAGATCAGCTTTGGCACCACCGTGCGCGCTTCCTCCTGCTGCTCGAAGAGGTCGGCGAAGGTCAACTCGCCCGTGTGCGCTTTCGCGATTAGCGGCGCCATCTCCCAATCATCCATCGACGGCACCTCCACTCCCCAACGCGCGACAAACCACCCGATGTAGAGCGCCGGAATCGCCCCGACGATCAGGGTCACCGCCGCCGTCAGCTTCGAATGCCTCCGAAATCGCTCGGCCAATTGCGGCCATCCTCGTTGCGCGACCTGCCCGACAGTCCCGGTCACAACAGGCCAGTTGGATCGAACATGCGGCAGGACATTGCGTCGAAGCTATGGTCTAAGTGGATTCGTTCAACGTGACAGCTGACATGAAAAGCCATTTCGAAGGCAAAAAGGCGCTGATCACCGGCGGGATCGGCTTTATCGGCTCGCATCTCGGCGAGCGGCTGGCAGACCTCGGGGCGGAGGTCACGCTGATCGACAGCCTCATTCCGGATTACGGCGGCAATCTGTTCAACATCGAGAGCTTTCGGCAGCGCGTTCACGTGAATGTCTCCGATGTCCGCGACACGTATAGCATGCGGCATCTCGTTCAGGGGCAGCATTATCTCTTCAATCTCGCTGGCCAGACCAGCCACCTCGATTCGATGCGCAATCCCGAGCCTGACCTCGAGATCAACTGTCGTGCGCAGCTTTCGATCCTGGAGGCGTGTCGCGCATGCAATCCCGACATCAAGATCGTCTTCGCCAGCACGCGCCAGATCTACGGGCGCCCACAGCAACTGCCGGTCCGCGAGACGCATCCGTTGAATCCGGTCGACGTGAACGGAATCAACAAAATGGCAGGCGAAAAGTATCACCTGCTCTACAACGACGTGCACGGCATCAGCTCGGCGGTTTTGCGCCTAACCAACACCATCGGGCCGCGCATGCGCATCAAGGACGCGCGCCAGACCTTCGTCGGCGTCTGGATTCGGCAACTGCTCGAGGGCAAGCCAATCGAGGTCTGGGGCGGTGAGCAACTGCGCGACTTTACGGACGTCGACGATGCGGTCGACGCCTTCCTGCTCGCTGCGGCCGACGCGAAGACCAACGGTCAAGTTTATAACCTCGGCGGCGACGGAGTCGTCGACCTCGCCACCCTCGCCAAACTCCTGGTGGATGTGAATGGCAGCGGAGAGTTCGCACTCAGAGAATTCCCGCCCGAGCGGCACAAGATCGACATCGGCGATTACTACAGTGACTACTCGAAGCTCGAGTCGGAGCTCGCGTGGAAACCGAAGCGTTCGCTGCGCGACACCCTCGAACGAACGGTTACGTTTTACCGCGAGCACCTCGGCGAGTATCTGTAGCACCCGTGCTGGCTACCGAGACGAAGCGCATCCTACAGGCGGACCCAAAGTCCGAATACCTCGCGCACAAAGCAGAGATGGACGACGCGATCGCGCGCGCGCTGGACAGCGGACGCTATATCCTCGGCGGCGAAGTCAGCGCGTTTGAGGCTGAATGGGCGAGCTACGTCGGAACGGCTGATGCAATCGGCGTCGGCAACGGCACGGATGCGATCGAGCTCGCCTTGCGCGCCCTCGGTATCGGCGTCGGAGATGTTGTCGTCACCACCTCGAAT
>DATHXZ010000278.1:0-1632 GCA_035459405.1 Chthoniobacterales bacterium | reverse complement strand
AGCGCATCGTGCTGGAATTGAAGGACAAAGTCGGCGTCGCGGCGGCCTGGGAAGCTGCCAGTGCTTCGCACGCGCCGAGCCCTGAACAGGAACAGGCGAACGAAGCCGTCCTGGCGTTGATCGCGCTCGGCTACAAACAGGTCGATGCGCACAAGACGGTGCGCGAACTGCAGGACAAGCAGCCGGAGATCAAAGGCGCGGAGGAGCTGGTGAAGCTCGCGCTGAAGCGGATGGCGGCTGGGCGATGAGCAGCCGCCTGCGGCGGAACGTCCAACGCTCAACGTTCAACATTCAACGTCCAACTGAAGAGCCGGCATGGTTCGGCGCTTCTGTAGTTGAACGTTGGACGTTCAGCGTTGGACGTTGAACGTTAGGCGCCGAGCGCCTCCTGTTATAATGGCCGCAATCGCCGAACGACTCACTGCCATCCGCGCGGCCTTTCCCGCCGAAGGCCTCTTCGCGGAAAAGGACTTCCTCCTTTCCCCTGAGCCATTCGCAATCGAGCCAAAGTTCGCGACACAGCTCGAGCGGCTTGGGCACCAGCTCTTCGTCTTTCAGCGCGCCTGCAATCAGCTCTATCACCAGAGCGTTAAGGGCAAACAGCCGCCTTGGGTCGCGCGTTATCTCGAGGCCGGCAAGCCGCCTGAGCTGGTCGAGTTTTCGCGGCAGAAACAGTTCCGCGACGACGTGCCGATGGTGATCCGGCCCGACCTCGTCCTGACCGACGCCGGCTACATCATTGCGGAGATCGACTCGGTGCCCGGCGGCATCGGACTGACCGCGTGGCTCAATCAAACGTATGCGTGGTTAGGCGCTGATGTGATCGGCGGCGACAGCGGCATGCTCGAGGGCTTCAAGTCTTTGCTGCCACACGGCGGCGACATCGTAATCTCCGAGGAATCGGCCACCTATCGGCCGGAGATGAATTGGGCGGTTGCGCAGTTAAACGCCCAACAGCCGGAGCTCCGCTGGAACGTCTACCCCGCGGAAACCTACGAGCCCACACCGGGCCACAACGTCTATCGCTTCTTCGAGCTCTTTGATCTGCCGAACCTGCCTGCGGTGAACAAGCTGATGAGAGCGGCGGCGGAAGGAGCCGTGCGCGTGACGCCACCCTTCAAGCCGTACTTAGAAGAGAAGATGTGGTTCGCGCTCTTCTGGCTCGCTCCACTGCGCGAGTTCTGGCGACGCGAGCTCGGCGACAAATACTTTCGTTCGCTGCAGGAGGTCATCCCCTACACGTGGCTGCTCGATCCGACGCCCCTGCCCCAGCACGGTGTCATCCCGCGCCTTGACATCCACGATTGGCGCGAGGCCGGCAAGCTGAGCCAGAAAGAACGCGAGCTGTTGCTAAAGGTCAGCGGCTTTTCGCCGCTCGGCTGGGGGAGCCGCGGGGTGTCGGTCGGCCAGGATTTGCCGCAAGCGGAATGGCAGCGCCTGATCGAAGAAGGCCTCGCGCAGGTCGAGACGGAGCCGCGCATCATGCAGCGCTTCCACAAGGCGCGGCTGGTCGAACAGCCGTATTGGTCGAACGACACCGGCGAAGTGCAAACAATGCGCGGCCGCGTGCGGTTGTGTCCGTACTACTTCGTCGAGCCGGAGCGCGTCACGATGCGCGGCGCCCTTGCCACG
>DATHXZ010000277.1:0-2029 GCA_035459405.1 Chthoniobacterales bacterium | reverse complement strand
ACAACACGCCGCCGTGAGCGGCGCGGCGATCATTATCGCCCTGTCGCTCGGCAGTGCGTCGGCGAAGTGGTCGGCCCGGAGAGACACGACACTGGTCGAAGCGTATTCTGTCGTCTCCGCCGATCTCGGCCGGTGGTACTTCCCGTTTGACCCGCTCGCGCATCTGCTCGCGGAAGGGAAGTTCCGGCCGAACATCGACGTGATCCATTCGTATGCGACGTCCCGGGTGCCAGTGGACGAGAGCGCATTTCGCTCAGCCTTGCCGGAGAACCTTCGCTACATCGCGGTGCCGCCATCCGTTTCCGAATGGGGCGTCGGCGAACTCAGCCGACTCATTCCGGAATACATGCATCGCGATCCACAGCTCCGCTACGCGAAGCACTTCGTCTTCTCGCGCTAGAGCTCTGCCGCCGCGCGCTGCCTCGACGCCGGTGGTGTCGTGCTGGCCTTTGACGACTGCAGTGTCATTGCCGGGCGGCAGCGTGTGCAGCAAGGCGGATTCCGCACGCAGACTGGCGCGAGCTGCGGAGCGGTGATCTCCGCCTCTTGCGTGTCGCGCCAGTTATCATTCGAGCGAAGCGTCACGCCGTTGGCATCCACCAGCGCCAGCGTTGGATCACGTAACGAACGTGTCACCGGCAGCAACGGACCGATGGAGCGCACGGCTACTCTCGTCGACACGCCTTCGCAACGAGGATGCCACTTGACGGAAAACGGACTGGCAATCCCGCGCCGGTAGTCGTTTTGTGGGCGGCGTGCCGGACGAAGCCACGCCGACTCGTCTCTCGCTCTTCGACCGCATCTCGGAAGTGTCGCTCGCGGTGCGCTACGTGATTGTCGCGGTCGGCACCGCTGTGTTCATGCTCTCCGCCTGGCTTTCATTCCAGCGGAACATGGATTTTGCGTGGACGTCGATCCGACTCGCTCCCGCTTTTGCCCTCACGCACGGTTACGCGCTGTTTTCCGCGCCGGAGACTCCGCCGTGGGTGATGGTCGGCTACGGTCCGCTGTATCCGGTTGCGTACCTGCCGAGCACATTCGCAAGCAAACCAGCGCCCGCCGTCGCGATCGCCACCGTTCTCGCGCATCTCTACATCCTTGTTCCCGTCGGTCTCCTTTGTGAACTGTGCGCGCGCTGTCTGCGTGCAGCCGGTGAGCGGGCGCGTCTGCACTGGAGCATCCTTCTCCTTCTCTTCGCGCTGCTCGCCTGCGCGGCGCCATCGTTGAGCTACGTCATGACTAATGTCCACGTGGACGCTCCGGCGCTTGGCCTATTCCTATTCGCATCGTACGCCGTTCTCCGTGCTGATGCTGATGCCGTGAAGCGACAGCGCTGGCTGCTGGTCGCGGGAGTAGCGGCCGGTCTCAGCGCTGCCTGCAAAGTGAACCTCTCCGCGGCGGCAGTCGGGTTCCTCATCTGGGTCGCCTGGTGCTTCGGCCTGCGCGCAGGAGTCAGGTTCGTCGTGGCAACGATCGGCGCATTCACCCTCGTCTACGCATGGGTGATCATGCGCGACGGTTTTGCCGCTGTATCTCTCAACCTGCGCCTGCCGGGGCGCATGCCGTGGTTCACGTTGGAAGCGATCGATGCGCTGAAGCCCAGCGGCACCAGCTACGACGTCGTCGATAAGGTGCGCACCGTTGTAACCTTGCTGGCCGATTATGCCCGGCATTATGGAATCGTTGCTTTTGCAGTGTTGCTACTGTTGCTGACGCTCGATCGAACCTCCAATCCCGCTTCGCGGATGGCGACGTTGTTCCTGGTCCTCACGCTTGTGATGCTGTTGCCGTCGATTGCGAGTGTGGGCAAATCCGGCGGCGATGTGAACAGCCGTGCGCTCGTTACGCTGCCGCTGGCGATGGCTGCGCTCGTCGCGTTCGCCACGGCGATTCAGCAGGGAAGCCGATCCCTCCTCCCGACGGCCTACGGAGCTCTCGCAGCGGCAGCGTTTGTGGTTGCGATCTCCTCGGCGACAGCATTCCTTCGCTGGTCGATCAAAGGAAGCTCAACACTGGCCGAGGCTCACGA
>DATHXZ010000276.1:0-3908 GCA_035459405.1 Chthoniobacterales bacterium | reverse complement strand
ACACCCCGCAGCCGACGCTATCCGACATGCTACGCCGCGGTATCGAACTGCTTCAGATTCACCGCGGCGGCTACTTGCTGGTTGTGGATGCCGGCTTGATGCGGCAAGCCGCCGAGCAGAATGACGTTGAGGGAACCTTGGCGGCGATGCTCGAGCTGGATCGCGCTATTTCGGTCGCGCAGCGCTACGCCGGAGCGAAGACGACAATCTTCGTCTGCGGTGATGTCGCAGTCGGCGGCATGAGCGTGAACGGCTTGCCTCTACGAAGCGCCGGGCGCTCGGAATTGCTCGGCGACGATTCGTTAGGCCAGGCGCGAGTCACATGGGCGAGCGGACCGATGGGGCCAAAGCCGAACGCTGCGGCAAGCTCGCCACCAGTGGCGACAAACGCCCATTCGTCAAATCAGCGCGATGCTCTTCCGCCGGAGGACGGGGGCGAAGACGCTGCGACCGCATCGCCCACACCGGCAGATGGCGCCGAGGCCGGCCACCCGCTAGAACCGACGGCGACTGCTGTCCCAACGCCGCCGATAGCGCCGGAACCGCAAAGTACATCGCCGGCGCCGGCATCGGCCGCGATCTACGCACCAGCAGCGCTCAACACCGTCGAAGATGTGATTGCATTCGGTGATGGCCTTGGCGCGGAACCGCTGCACGGCACGATCGATAGCACTGGGCTCTTCGAGATCATCCGGGACAATCTTTAGCGCTGTTCTGGACAGCGCCACCTCGCAGAAAAGCAAAAACCCGTCTACCAGCTTTGCTGATAGACGGGTTTCGAAGCTTCTGTCGCGCTGCCTACGGGCTGCTCGGAATAAGCACCGGCAGGAAGGTGAATGGCGGCGGCTGCGGGAGGGTCGGCGGCGGACCTTCGCCCGGCGACTGCGGCGCTCCTTCAGCGGGTCCTTCGCCCGGCATGTCCTTGGCGTCGATCATCGTCTTACCATCGAGCATGGTTTTGCCGTCGCTCGCGCCTTGCGTTCCGGTTTCGTCTTCGTTGGCTGCAGCGCTCGTGTTCGCGGCGAGCAGTGCACCAGCCTGACCGAATGCTGCCACCTCCGCGAGGGTGAAGGAGCGATCCTGCTGCGCCGCTGGGAGCCAGCGAACCATCACGTAGCGGCCGGTCGTAGGCGCGAAGTCCACCGACGCGCGGCCTTCGCTGCCACCGTCCGTCGCCGAGCCAACAGGCTTGAGGCCGGCGAACGCTGCGTCATCGAGGCGCACCGTCTTCGGCGCGGCGTCGGGCGTGGGCGACGCACCATCGGCACCGGGTGCACTTACGTGTACCGTCGAGTCGACGTTGCCCGCGGGCATAGAAGGCAGCACGTAGAATTCGATGTTGCCGGCACCTGGCGAGTAAATCGCTGAGATGCGGCTCAACATCGACGACTTGCCGAGGTCAATCACCGTTGTCGGCGTGCCATCCTGAGCCGCGAACGTGTAACTTGTCGTCGTCTGATCGTCGATCATGTTGTTCGCCTGGCGCACGTCACTACCGGAACTCACGTAGAGAGCGCGAGCCTTTGCGTGGATGTCGGAGAGCTTCGCCTGCTGCGTGTTGGGACGAGTGCGCGGCGCGGTGAAGTCTGAGACTTGCGGTGTCGAGTAAACTCCGAACCCGGCGATCTGCCCCGGCTCCGTAACGTTGAACGTCAACCGCACGTATTTCGCTTCGCTCGGGCCGATCTTCGCCTTCACCGTGTCGGACGAGAGTTCCTGCTGAGCCGCGGTCTTCCACTGCGGGCTGTCGGCGTGCAGTTTCGCGTTCGAAGTGGCGATGGTGACCTGCCCCTTCGCGCCCGCGTTCACGAATGCGAGGCTGTCGACATTCTCGATCTTCGCGAGCGACACCAGGAAGGTGGTCGTGCCGCTCGGCAGTCGAACTGACGCGGTCGGATCGCCGCTGAGCAGCGCCGCCATCGCTTTATTGTCGCTGTCGCCGGGAGCGGTCTCGAGCTTCGCACCGAGGTGCTGGCGCGCGACATTCTCCGGATAGGCTGGCGCCTGTTCGACGGTGAGAGGAGGTACTTTCTGAAGCACCAAATCAGCGGCCGAAACAATCGGCGCGGCGGCGATGAGGAGCGAGCAGACAGTGCACAATTGGCTGGAACGCGAGGTGAAGGTCTTCATAATTTCCATATCCACAAAAACGAGAATAGTACCAGCGCCTCGTTTTTGCAATACAAATATTGGACAACGGTAGAAAGTTTTACCAGCCCAATCTCGCTTCGGCTCGCGCACCGAAGGGATTATACCGAATTACTACTTTGTAGACTCCCGCGCCTATGCGTGTCTACTTGCCGCGCCCGGCGGACAACCGCACATGGAGCAGTGCTAACGGGTCTTACGCAAGCCTTGCGCCCGATGGTCCCACTGCGAGCTCGGCCGCAGAATTCGCATCGATGCGCACCGACACCTGCTCCGTCCTGCCGATACGGTTCTGGGCCCGCTCGGACTCCTGTGACTTGTTCGAGAGATACATCGCATCGGCGAAGCAGGATGCGGTGGAGAGACAGGCGATTGTGGCACCGAGCGCGAAAAGCTTCTTTGCTGCGAAAGGCTGAATGCTAATCAGGATCATAAGTTATAATTTCTATAGCAGTGTGCGTGCCAAAGATCGCGAGGAGCGATCGCATTGAGGTGTCGCCAGTTTCAACATTGCGCGGTTATCTTCTCGGTCGTGGGCTGCAACGCCGTGTCGGCGCACGAACTCGAAACGCAGGAGGCTCCTCGTTCGCTCCGGCGCTCGCCTGCGTCGATCGTTTTAGTCAGCTAAGGATCTTTGGCGGAACCGCCGGTTGCTAAACTACGCGTTACGGATCTGCAGGTGCCGATCCCTGACTTCTAGATACGCGCCGCGCGCCAGCGGCCGATCTGCTGATGCACGGCGACGATTCCGCTTTGCGTTACGTCGTGCGCTTCGCCTCACTCGCGGTTTAACTGCACCCCGTCGTCGGCTGGAAGTCGTGGCCATGCTAACCGTATGACAGACCGAAGTCCGCAGACGGCGCGCAACGAGTGCCGCGCATAACTGCACGCGATCGGCTCGACAGTCATCTCGCGCGCGCTTCGAGCTCCGAAGCAATCTCCGAATGGTGCATGGCCTCATCGAGGCGGCCGGCGCGGCGTAATGCGTTGGCGAGATTCTTGTGCGCAGCCGCGTAGTTCGGTCGCGCACTGAGCGCTGCGCGATACTCCGCGATTCCTTCATCGACTCGGCCCAACTGCACGAGAACATTGGCGAGATTGTTGCGCGCCGGCGGGTAGTCGGGCCGTAGATCCACCGCCCGGCGATAGCTTGCGGCAGCTTCTTCGAGCCGCTGCGTGTCCAGCAGGGCGTTACCGAGACCGTAGTGTGCCTCCGCGTTGCCAGGCTCCATCTGCAGCGCCTCGCGGAAAGACCTAATCGCTTCTTCGTTCCTGCCGAGATCCAGAAGGGCGTTGCCGAGGTCGTTGCGGAGGTCAGCCGAATGCTGGTCGCGTTCCGCAGCGGCTTGGAGGTGCACCACCCCTTCCCTCGAGCGGCCGCTGCGAGCGAGTGCGCCGCCCAACGCGCCGCGCACAGCGGGATTGTCCGGCGCGATGGCGACCGCTCTCTGCAGGGATTCGACGGCCTCTGCGAGCCGCCCGCTTTGCATCAGAATTTTGCCGAGGTTCGCGTGCGCGCCGACGATGCGCGGGTTCAACTCGATGGCTCTCTTGTATTCTCCGATCGCCTCGGACGCGGCGCCGCTGCGCACGAGTGCATTGCCGAGGTTGTAGTGCGCCTCGGCATAGGCCGGATCAATCTCGAGTGCCTTAGTGAACTCCGCCTGCGCGCGCTCGATCTCGCCGCGATGCAGGTGAATGATGCCAAGATTATTGTGCGCCATCCAACTGCCGGGGTTTACCGCAATCGTAGCGCGCCA
>DATHXZ010000275.1:0-2456 GCA_035459405.1 Chthoniobacterales bacterium | reverse complement strand
CGTCGAGGATGTGATGATGACGGCTGCGCCCGGCGTGCATGCGCACGTCATACTTGCGGCAGAACTCTTCGAGCTCAGCTGGCGCAAGCTGCTGCAGCTCGAGGAGGTCGAGCGCTTCCGGTTTCGGCAGCGGCGTACTCGACTGCGGCTCCGCGGCCGTCTCAACCGTTGTTGATACCTGCTCGTCCATCAATGCTGACGCCAATGCGTCGTGAGCGTTTCCGCCTGCTCGCGCAGGATGGCCCGGCTCCCGTTGTTCCAAATCACGTGGTCGGCACGAGCGACCTTTGCCTCGAGCGGCATTTGTGCGGCAATCATTTGTTCTGCGGCAGCGCGATCGAGCGACGAGCGCGCCATCAATCGTTCGAGCTGCACACGCGGTGAGCACGCGACGACCACGACGCGATCGCACAGCGCTTCACCGCCGGTTTCATAAAGAAGTGGAATGTCTGCAAGGAAGAGTTCGTTGGAGTCGCGCCGGACTTCGGCTTCAGCGGCCCACTGACGCCGGATGCGCGGATGCAGAATCTGCTCGAGCGCCTGTTTCTTTTCCGGGTCCGCGAAGACTATGGCGCGAAGCTCCGCGCGGTTCAAGTGCCCCTCCAGGGAATAAATCTGCGAGCCGAACGCCTTTGCAATCAGCGCCCGCGCTTCGGGATCATTGTCGGTTAAGTGACGCGCCGCCGCGTCGGCGTCGAAGAACAGCGCCTGGGGGACGAGTTCGCGAACGAGCTGGCTGAAAGCGGTCTTCCCGGTCGCGATGCCGCCGGTAATCCCGATGGCGGGCACTACTTCTTATACATCGGCACTTCCGGCAATGCCGGCGGCCGTACGTAACTTTCCGTCTCCTCTTCCTCTTCGGTCTGGTTCACCGGCTGGCCGCCCGGATTGATCAGGCGCGCGGTGACGAAGATGACGAGATTACGCTTCAGGTGCTGCTCCGAATTCGACCGGAACAGCCGGCCGACGAGCGGGATGTCTCCGAGGATCGGAGTCTTATCCTCCGTCTTCTGCACGTCTTCGCGCATCAAACCACCGAGCACGACGGTCTGGCCGTCCCACACGCTCACGCTCGTCGTCACTTTGCGCGCGCTGAAGATCGGCTGGTTGATGATGTTCGGGGTAATGACGTTGGTCACTGGCTGGCCGAGCAGGTTCGTGCTCGTGCTCTGGATCGGGCTTCCGTAATTGATGAAGCCCTCGAACTCGACCACCTGCGGCACAAGGTTCAGATCAATCGTTACGCCATCAGGGCCGACGACTGGCTCCACTTCCAGCGTCACACCCGTGTTGCGTGTCTCAAAGGCGGTCGGCGTCGTCGGCGTGACTGGGAAGCTTCCAGTGTTTCCGCCCACTGCGGTGCCGCCGGTCAGCAATCCAGTCAGAGGATCAAGGACGCCGCTGCCGGCGGTGTCATTGTCGTTGTTGAACGTTTGGGGAATCTGCGGCGGCTCGAATTGAGTCGGGTAACGAAACTCGCGCACAATCTCGATCACAGCGCGCTGCCCGCTCTTCGTTGTCACACGCGGAGCCGAGAGCAGGTCGACGCCCTTCTTCTGGTTGAGGGCGCGAATCACCATCTGGAACTCCGGATCGGTGAAGACGCCGCTGAGGCCGAAAATGCCGGGCGCGAGCGAGCTGGCGCCGGGCACACCGAATAGCAGCGCGTCGATCGCGTTCGCGCTGATTGCTCGATTGCCGCTGCGGTTGCCGGCTGTCACTGGGTTCTGGCCCACTGGCACACCGCCGGGGCCGACAAATGGAAAATCGACTGGATTGACGGCGGGCGAAGTGCCGGCAGTACCGCCGCCGCCGAAGACGCGCTCGTTGCCGACGTTGAACTGCCCGAGCAGCCAATCGAAGCCGAGCTCCTTCAAGTTGTTCTGGGTGATCTCGACGAACTTCGCCTCGATCTCGACCTGACGAGGTCCGGAGACGTTTGCCTGCTCGACCAGCGCGTCGACCAGCTCGAGGTTGTCCTGCGTGTTTCGCACAATCAACCGGCTGCTTTGCGGAAGGAAGTTGGCGCTTGCTCCCGGCGGGAATGGAACGCCCTGCGCCTGGAGGAAGTCTTTTGCCGTTTCGCGGTTCACGAGCTGCCGACGGCCGGTTGACTCCTGCGTATCCTTTGCGGTGCCCGTTGGCGCCGCGCCTGCAGTGGGTTGGTTCAAGGATGATGCGCCGACATTGACCGTGCTGCTGATGAACCCGGGCGGCACGCGGTATTCCTTTGTAAGAAGATCAGCGCTTTGCTCCGTGACAGGAATAATGGAAACCGCATACGGCTCCACCTTGATCTTCAGCCCAGCCTGGCTGGCGATGTAACGCAGCGCTTCGCCGAGCGGAATCTGATTAAGAGTGATCGTGATGCGCGCATCGGTCGGTGCGACAACCGGCGGCACGGCTTGAACCGCCATCGGCGCAGGTGCGGCGGTCGTGTCGATCGCACCGGGCAG
>DATHXZ010000274.1:0-2320 GCA_035459405.1 Chthoniobacterales bacterium | reverse complement strand
CTACCTGATCACGCATGCACCCGGCGATGCGGACATTCGCGCCCGCATGTTCGCGCCGGCGATGGGCATAGGAGAGGACCCCGCGACTGGAGGCGCCGCCACCGCGCTGGCCGGCTACCTTATTCCACCAAACGCTCCCGACGGTCTGCGTCGCTGGACGATCCGGCAAGGGGTCGAGATGGGACGTCCGAGCACGATCTATCTCGAAGCCGACATCGCGGCGGGCGCGATCACCGCGATTCGAGTCGGGGGTGCCTCGGTCCTCGTCAGTGAGGGATCGCTAACGCTGTCCGGTCAGTAGGACGGCGCGCCCCAAATCTTCTGCAGGAACCCTGCGCGGCCGGAGCCGACGTAGTACGCCTTGTACTCGGCAGCATTCTTCTGGTAGTATTTCTGGTGGTATTCCTCCGCGGGATAGAACGGCGCCGCCTGCAGAAGATCGGTCACAATCGGCTGCGCAAACTTCCCTGACTTCGCGAGCGCTTCTTTTGACTGCTCGGCCAGCTTCTTCTCCTCCTCTTTGCTGTAGAAGATGGCTGCTTTGTACGGCAGACCGATGTCAGCGAATTGACCGTTCGCCTGCGTCGGATTCATCTGCCGCCAGAAGATCTCGAGCAATTCCGCGTATGACGTTTGCGCGGGGTCGTACGTGATCTCGATCGATTCGCGGTGGCCGGTTTTCTTGCCGGAGACTTGCTCGTAGGTCGGATTGGCTTCGCCGCCGCCGCAGTAGCCGACGACGGTTTTCACCACGCCCTTCGCTTTGTCGAACGGCGGCTGCATGCACCAGAAACAGCCTCCTGCAAAGATCGCCGTCTTCGTCTGAGCCGGCGTGGCAGGCTCCTGCGCCGGGCTGCTGCTGAAGCCGGCAAAGATGGTGGCGAGCGCTACGACGAAAGTGCGAAACATGGTGGTGGAAGATCGTTCGGATTTGGGGATCGGCTCAACTTTGTTCGCGCTCGAAGCGCTCGCGGATGCGGCGGAGAATGCTACGGGTGGTGATGCTGCGGAGCACTGCGATCGAGCAAGCGCAGGCGGAGTATGTGCCAGGCGATGCCAATCAGCCGCTCGACCTGCGGCAGCTGTTTCCGACGATCGCGCCACTCGAGCTCGATCTCGGATGCGGTGACGGCTCATTCATCACCTCGCTGGCGGCGGAGCATCCAGAGCGGAACTACATCGGGGTGGAGCGCCTCCGTGGACGAGTAGCAAGCGCCTGCCGGAAGGCGGCTGCGCGGCAGCTCAGTAATGTCCGCATCCTCCGCGTGGATATCGCACACGCTGCTGCTCGTCTGATTCCTGAAGGATGCGTTGAAGTTTGCCATATCATGTTCCCCGACCCGTGGCCGAAGCGGCGCCATCACGTCCGCCGCACTGTCACGGTGGACCTCCTGCGTGCGATCAGCCGGCTGCTCGTCGCTGGCGGAGTGCTGCGCCTGACGACTGATGACGCACCCTACTTCACGCACATGCAGGCGGTGACCGCAGCTGTGCCGGAGCTCGTGCCAGTGTCAGGTGACGGTGCGACAGCATTGTCGCGGAGCACGTTCGAGAATCGGTTTGTCCAATCCGGAACTCCGATTCACCGGCTCGTGCTTCGGAATGTTTCGCCAGTGAGGTGAGGCACCGCCTCCCAGCGATTCGCAAAAAACCGAAGCGTCACCGCGCCGGTTTCGTCTTGCCGCAGCAGCTTGATCCCGCGCGCGCTCACCATGTGCGCCCAATCCTCTTTCACACGTTCGTTCTCCGGGAAGCGCGGCGATGACGCGACGATTGTCTGCGGCCTGACCGCATCGAGAAATTCAGGCGAGCCGGAGTGCCCGGAGTGATGCTGCCCTTTGATGAGGATGTCGCTGCGCAGATCTTCGCCATTGGCAAGCAGCAGGCGCTCGGTCCCTTCTCCACTGTCGGACATGAGGAGGATGCGCCATCGGTCGTGCACGATTAGCTGCGCGACCATGGCTTGATCGTCGGCTGCTCGCGCGCGCTGCTGCGCAGGCGGGAAAATCACACGCGCGGTCACACCGCGGCCAAGGTCGAAATCACTGCCAGCGCCACAGAGTTGCCTCGCGATGCGTTGTTCCGCGAGGTGTGCGATCAAGGCCTGGTGAACGCGCGAGCGATCCGGTGCGGGCGTATCGATGAACTCGGCCGGGCGAAAGCCGCGCACCACTGAAGCTGCCGCGCCGATATGCGCCGCGTCGCCGTGCGTGAGGACCAGGCCTTCCATGCGGTTGATGCCGCGCGAGCGCAGGTATGCGCGCGTGATGCGCTTGAAGTCACGCTCGGGGCCGCAATCGACCAGCCAGTCGACGCGACG
>DATHXZ010000273.1:0-1886 GCA_035459405.1 Chthoniobacterales bacterium | reverse complement strand
CTGCTTGATCCAGATCTTCTGTTTGATCCAGACGGGCACGGCTGTGACGAACGAGCGCAGCCCGCGCGGCGCGACACCGAGATAAGTCGAAAACAGCCGGTCGCATTTCACGAACGGCTTCTCGTAGAAAGCGACGAGATCGAGCTGCGAGCTGTCGCCGATTCCCGCTTCGCGCAGGCAGTAATCGATCGCGTGACGCGGGAAGCGATCGTCATGCTTCCGGCGCGAGAAGCGCTCCTCCTGCGCCGCCGCAATGATCTCGCCGTCGCGCACCAGGCACGCTGCGCTGTCGTGGTAGAACGCCGAGATGCCTAGAATGTTCACGGGCGGTCGGCAAGAAAGCGGGCAAGCTCGCGTGCCGCTACGTCGTGACCATGCGCATTCCAGTGCGTGTCGTCCGGGAAGTAAACCTGGCGCCCGCTCTGCACTTGGCGCTCCAACACATAGGTGAGATCGACCATTGGAATGCCTTCCGCGGCGCAGAACTCCCGCAGCAGGTCGTTTTGCGCGAGCCGGTTCATGCGCACATCGTCAATCCGCGTCATCGATCCGGTGTATTGGGAATAGAAGTCCGCCGCTTCTTGTAACTTTGCTGGCGAGAAGAATCGTTCGGCCAGCGGCCAGTAAACCTGCGTCTTCTCAGGCACAAACATGAGCACGAACGATATCTGGTGGCGTGCGCATTCCGCCTTCATTGCTCGCAGCGCCGCACTGGTCAACTCCCATCCGGCGGTTGCTTCCAGCTCCTTTCGAGACCTGCCGAGCTTCTGCAGATACGGAGGAAGAAGCGCAAACCGCAGCACTTGCCCGTCGACCACAGCCGTGAACATGCCGCGCTCGAACGTCGGATCCGCGGCGCTCTCCCTTCCACCTGCATCCGCGCGTGGCTCATCGTGATCAGTCACGCGCCTGCGGACTGAATCAGTCGCTGCCTGAAGCAATGTCCAGAGATAGAGACTCTCGTAACGGCGAAAGGATGCCTTCAGCTTCCATCCGCGCGTTCATCACTCCCAGTGCGCTCGCGTTCCCACTGGGCGAACGCTTCGGCGTCGCTCAGATCGTTGCCGGCGGAGAACGCCAGCACCACCGTTCGCCTCGCGCGCGGCAGCACGAAGTCGCGCAGCACGTAGAGCTCCTGTTGCGGCCCAAAACCGCTCGTGCCGTAGTTCTGCACCGCTCGTCCGGTGTGTTGTGCGAGGCGGCTGGGCCACGATTCCTCGGCTGGGCCGGTAGTCGCATCGGTGAATGAATCGCCGAGCGCCGCGACGTCGATATTGCCGCGCACGAAATCGTTCCGAAAACCCTCGGTATCCGTGCGGAGCGGAAATCGGTGCACTTTGCCCGGCGCAAGATCGGGCGGGACAAATCCGAGCCGGACGATGTCTCCGAAACGCCACTGCAGATAGGTGTCTAAGTTTGGCCGCAGGCGCACGCGATACCGATGCGGGTCGATCAAGCGCGGATCCTCGCCGGCGAGTCCATATTCTGCCCGTGCAGCGACGATCGCTGGCGGCAATCTTGTTGCGAGTAGTCGCAACGCCACTTCCGTGACAAAGAGGCAGAGAAGAACGCTTGCCGGCAGAACCAGCCATTCAGCGCCCCGTCCGATGTGTCGTGGCGGGCATCGCACCTCGACAATGATCAACACCGCTGCGCCTATCGTATACAGCGGCCAGAGGAACACCGGCCGCGTGATCCTGAGGTCGACCAATCTCAACGAACCGTCCGTCCTGAACTCCAATCGCTCGGTGGCAGCTGGAAGAGTGATTGCCTGTCGCACGACCGACACGCCGCTCGTTTCTCTGCCAAGCAGCCGGTGTCGACCGTCGGCTACCGCGTGGATCTCATACGATGCATTCGGCGCACCCTCAGCCATGAAAACGAGT
>DATHXZ010000272.1:0-1749 GCA_035459405.1 Chthoniobacterales bacterium | reverse complement strand
GCCCGTATCCCGCGTCGATGATCATCTACAAGCTGCGCAACCCAGAGCGCGCCCCCGCGCTGGCGCAGCACTTTGAGGCGCTGTTTCAGCACGACTCCGCGAGCTGGCAGGAGCGCGAAGCTGCAAACCTGCAACTTTTTGTCATGTTGCGAATGTCGGCCGCGATCACGGTCTCACTCATCATCCTCCTCGCCGGCTTCGGCATCTTCAACGTGCTGACGATGTCGGTGCTCTCCAAGGTGAAAGAGATCGCGATCCTGCGTTCGATGGGATACCGCCGCAGCGACATCAGCGCGATCTTTCTCTGGCAGGGCGCGATGATCGCTGCTGCGGGCGCGGTCGTCGGCTGTTCGTTAGGCGCGCTGCTCACGTGGGGCGTATCACACATCCCGATCAGGGTGCGCGGGCTGATCGTGGCCGATCATTTTCTCGTCTCCTGGGATTGGCGGCACTACTTCTGGGCAACGGTGCTCGCGATCATCGCGGTGGTCATCGCGAGCTATGTGCCGGCCCGACGCGCCGCGCACCTGCCGCCGGTGTCAACCTTGCGAGGCTCGAGCGTATGAACCACGAAGTGCGGCTCACATGCGAAGGGATCGAGCGTTACCTCGGCGAAGATGAATCGCGCGTGCACGCGTTGCGCGGCGTTTCGCTCACGCTCGAAGCGGGGACCGTTCACGCCGTCGTTGGCCCTTCCGGCTGTGGAAAGAGCACATTGCTTTACATCCTCGGACTCCTGGACCAGCCGGACGCCGGCGAGGTGACGATCAAGTCGCAGAGGGTCTCGCAGCTGCCGGACGATGAGCTGGCGCGGAAGCGGAACGAGCTGATTGGTTTCATCTTCCAGTTTCACTTCCTGCTCGAGGATTTCACGGCCCAGGAAAACGTCATGATCCCGATGCGCCGCCTTGGGCAGCTCTCCGAACCGGAGATGCTGGATCGCGCGGCGACGCTTCTCGACGGGGTCGGGCTCACCGCCAAACGGGCCCGACCGAGCCGTCATCTCTCGGGCGGCGAACAGCAGCGCGTCGCGATCGCACGCGCCCTCGCGAACGATCCCGAAGTGATCCTCGCCGACGAGCCGACCGGCAATCTCGACACGAAAAACTCGCGCCGCGCATTCGAACTTTTGCAACGGATCGTGCAGGAACGCGGCAAGGCTCTGCTGCTGGTGACACACAACCCGGAAATCGCGGAGCTCTGCGACTGGACCCACGCAATGGAGGATGGGCAGATTGTCCGCGCGCATCAGCGTGCTGCCTGAGGCGGCGATTGGCGGCTCGATGAAGAAGATCTTTCTCACCGGCGCGAGCTCGGGAATCGGGCGTGCGACAGCGGAAGCGTTGACGCGAGCGGGACACGAGGTCTGGGGAACATCTCGCGACGCCAGCCGCGTGCCGGTTTTGCCGAAGATGCGCGCAGTGCGGCTCGATCTTCAGGATCGCTCGTCCGTTCGCGACGCTTTCAGCACGAGCGCGCAGCAGGCCGGCGGGTTCGACGTGCTGATCAACAACGCCGGCGGCGGTCATTTCGGACCGGCAGACCATCTCTCGCCCGACGTGCTGCACGAGCAGTTCGAGATGCTTGTGTTTGCCCACGTGGAGCTCTGCCGCGTTGCGCTCGAGTCAATGAAGGCGCGCGAGCACGGCGGCTTGATCATCAATGTCACATCGCTCGCGGCACGTCTGCCGGTGCCGTACATGGCGGCTTACAACGCCGCGAAAGCTGCGATGGCTTCGTTCACGATGT
>DATHXZ010000271.1:0-26292 GCA_035459405.1 Chthoniobacterales bacterium | reverse complement strand
CCAGATCAGGGTTCAGCGCACGGACACGGCGGAGCAGCGTCAGATACCAGTCCTTTTTCAGACTCGGGTGCAGACCGCCGACCATGTGCACCTCGGTAATCCCGAGCCGCAGAGCGTCTTGCACCGTGCTGACGATTTCGTCGACCGAGAGCTCGAAGGCATGAGCATCGCGCTTCCGTGCGGCGAACGCGCAGAACTGGCACGAGAGGATGCAAAGGTTCGAGTAGTTGATGTAGCGATTGTGGATGTAGGTCGCGAAATTGCCGTTCTTCCGCTCGCGCACCACGCTGGCCATGATGCCAAGCGCGTTGAGATCACGGCTCGAGTACAAGGCGAGAGCGTCAGGTTCGCTGATGCGCACACCAGCATCCACCTTCTCGGCGATTGCTCGAAGTTCGCCCGGAATGAGAGAAAAGTTCATCAACAAAGTGCGGAAAATTGAGCAGCTATGATGCACACGCGCTCTTCCGGTTGCAACAAAAAGCACCGCTGCGGACGTATCATACACGAGCCGCGACCGAATTATCAGGCGACGGGCGTTCCCGCTAAATATTCAACGCCTCCACTGCGTCCAACCGAGCGATGTCCCGCCAAGATCCACCTTCAGCGGGAGTTGCCGAAGGCGACGCTGAGGACGTGCGGTTGATGCACTTGGTGAGCGGGGGCGACATGGCGGCATTCGAGCAGCTGGTCGGGCGCCACCAAACGCTTGTCGCCGGAACTGTCGGACGGATGCTTGGCAGCAACGCGGACGTTGAGGACGTGGCGCAGCAGGTGTTCGTGAGAGTTTGGAAAAGCGCCAAGCGATACGAGCCCCGCGCGAAGTTCACGACGTGGCTCCTCAAGATCACCCGCAATCTGGTGTTCAACGAAATGCGCCGCCGAAAACGTCACGCGCTCACGCCGCTTCAGACGGAACCCGAGGGAGAGGAGATGCAGCTGAAGGACGAACGTGGCCAGACCCCCGACGCGTCGCTCCTCGAAGGTGAGCTTCAAAGCGCGATCGAGGCGGCGATCGGCGAGCTACCGGAAAGCCAAAGGATGGCTGTGGTGCTGCGTCGTTACGAGGAACTCAGTTACGAAGAGATCGCCGACGTGCTGGATCAATCGGTCCCGGCTGTGAAGAGCCTGTTGTTCCGCGCCCGCACTGAGCTTCGCGAGCGATTGAAGGCATATCTTGCCAGCTGAACCGACGCGGTCGTAATCGGGCGCGAACCGCGCGAGGTGTGAGATGACGCTCCGATTGAAACCAAGAGGGCGGGCCTCTCTCGAGCACCCGCCCCCTCTCAACCCCACATCTGTCTGGTCCCTAGAAGTCGCGATCCTTCGCGTCGCTCATGAAGCGCATACGCCTGGAGGACGCTGTCTTCGCAGGCGCCGGCGGCGTTCCCGGCTTCGGATAATCGGCTGCGCGCTGACGGTTTGAAGTAGGCACGACGCGAACAGCGCCCTTCGCATTATTCCGCCAGCCGTTCGGGTCGGCATATTCTTCACCGCTATGGTGCAATCCGCTGACCTGATCTTCGAGGCCGGTGCCGTAGCTCTGATCGATGATCGAAGGCGTCACAAACACGAGGAGATTGCGCTTCACGCGGGCATTGCTGCGGTGTTGGAAGAGGTAGCCAAGCACAGGAACGTCGCCCACAATCGGCACCTTGGTGCGCGTCTTCGTGATTTCATCCTGGAGCAAACCACCGATCGCGAGCGTGTCACCGCTCCTGATCAGCACGGTCGACTCGAGCGTGCGGGTATCGATGATCGGGCTCTTCACCGGCTGGTCGGAGTTCGGCGGGAAGAAATCCTGGTCGCCAACCTTGTTGCTGATCTCCGGCTTCACCGCCAGCGTGATGAAGTTGTCTTTGTTCACGAGCGGCTTAACCACGAGCGTGTTGCCGAACTTTTTGTCCTCGAATCCGCCGAACACTGCGGTGGCGGTTTGCTCGTTGAAATTGAGCTGCGGGACCGGCTGGTTGCGGATGATCTCGATCTTCGCCTGCTGGTTGTCGGCCGTGACGATGCGCGGGTTCGCGAGGAACTCGGCGTCGGTGTCCTGATTCAGCGCGTCGAGCGTGATGTTCATCTGCGGCACGGTTAGGATCGCAAACTGGCCGGCCGCGAGCTTTGCGAAGTTACCGAGCAGGTTCGGATTGGCTGCATTACCGGCGGTGAAGTCATTCGGGATCAGCTGGCCGGCAGGGTCGCGCAGGCTGTTGGTGCCGGAATATCCGACCGACTTGCCGCCAGTCACACCCGCCCAGTTGATGCCGTAGGTCTGTTTCGGATTTGCGTTCACCTCAACCAGGCGCGCCTCGATCATGACCTGCTTGGTGGGCTTGTCGATCTGCACGAGCATCTTGCGAATCGCGTCGATGTTACTGCGGGTCTCACGGTAGAACATCGTGTTCGTGCGGTCATCGACCTGCGGCGCGTCCTTGCTCGCGAGCTGCGAGGCGATCAGCGGAGCGATGTCTTTCGCGCGGCTGTAGCTGAATTGATAGCTATCGCTTTCCGTCGGCTCAGCGGTGCGCTCGGCTGCGGTCTTGATGTAGTAGACGTTGTCGATCTGATCCATGAAGAGCCCTTTGGCTTTCACGATGATCGCGATCGCCTGCAGTGCAGTGACATCTTCGAGGCGCATCGTGACGGTCGTGGCTGGCGGAATCTGGTCGCTCACCACCATGTTGATCTTCGCTTGGCGCGCGAGGAGGCGCAGCACCTGGCCCACGTCGTCGCCTTGAAACTCGCGCACGCCCACACCGCCGCTTTCCGCCACCGGATCGAGTTCACCGCCGGGAGTGGTGGTCGTCGCTGTCGTGGTCGTGGTCCCAGTGGCACCAGGAGCAGGCGATGCTGCCGGCACCGTCGCAGCCTGGACCAGCATCATCGAAGAGCTGCTGGCGGGTTTGCTGCTCGGAGCGGTTGCTGGAAGCGTCGTGGTTGCAGTCGTGGTCGAAGCAGTTGCTGGTTGCAGCAAGGTCGACGGACTGGAGAGCGGCGCAGGCGCAGGGGAACTGAGCTGCGCGTGAGAGACTGACGTCGCGAAGAGCAACGCCGCCGCTCCGCAGAGGAATTGGTTAAGGCGAGTAGACATATTTTTATGGGAGATTGATGACTGCGGACGTGTCTAAAGCACGAAGCAGACCAACCCCGAAAAAAGACCGCGAAGACGGCTCTACAGTGTGAAATTCACAGACCCGCGGCACAGGTAGCCGATGAGTTGCGACCGCGCCGCTTCCACACGTCGCCACCTGCCGCAGCAGCGGTGCGATCGCGAATTCCCCGCTGCGCGCGAAAGCGAAACGTGAGAGCTACCGCGAGCCGGGATCGATCACCCGACCCTGCACTTGCTTGATGTCTGTGTGATGCGTCAGCACATGCACGCGGCCATCGCTGCCGCGGAAGAACGCGCTGAGCATCCAGCTGATAATGCCGATCACAATCGCGCCCCAAAATGCGCTCCAGAAGCCGTCGACATGAAAGCCAGGAACGAAGTTCGGCACCACGAGCAACATGAAGCCATTCACGATCAGAATGAAGAAGCCAAGTGTCAGGAGGATGAGCGGCGCACTCAGGATGAGCAGCAGCGGGCGCACGAAGGCATTGAGGATTCCGAGAAGCAGCGCCGCCGCAACGAGCGAACCTATGCTGTCGTAGCGCATGCCCGGCAGGAACGCCGAGGCAACCATGACTGCGATCGTGGTGACCACCCAGCGGAAGACGAAGTGCCGCATGCGCAGCAACGGTATCCGACGCGGCACAGCACAGGCAACTGGTTTGGGAAAATCCGCTTGCAAACCTTCGCGCCACTAGTAATTGTGTTCTCGAACCCATCATCATACCACCTGTGCCTAAGACTTCGAAGAAACAACCAGCGAACGACGACGCTCCTGTGACCACCAATGGCACTACGGAACCGACCGAGAACACCGCTGCCCCGGCGAAAAAGCGGACACGTTCGGCGAAAGCGCCAGCAGCAAAGAAGCCTGCTGCTAAAAAGAGATCAGCCACTGCGGCTTCGAAAAAGAGCGCTGGCAAGCGGCGCACTCAGGTGAGCGAACCGGCCGAACCTTCAGACGCAGATATCCGTCTGCGCGCTTACTTCATCGCGGAGCGGCGGGTGCAGCTTGCGTTGCAAGGCGATCCCGCGAAAGACTGGCTCGACGCTCGCCAGCAACTGCTGGACGAGGCTCGGCAGGGACGTTCGTAGAGCCGCCTACGCGCCGACACTCTCAATCCCAGGCACGCATTCCTTCACCCGCTCGATAAGGCGGTTGATCGTGAATGGCTTCGGGATCAACCCACTCACTCCCGGCTCGCGCAGGAGTTCCTGCGCGCGTTCTTCATCTCCTCTGCCGGAGATCAACAACAACGGCGGGACCGCCCGCGGCGGTTGCGCATTAGTGTAAACTTTGCCGATCAGCAGGAACAGCATCGCACCGTCGATCATCGGCATCGAGAAGTCGAAGATCAGCAGGTCGTAGCTGCGTTTCAGCATCAGCTCGAATCCGTATTCGGGCTTCGGTGACGTGTCGACTTCGCACCGCAGGAGCGACGTAAGCGCCTCGCGCGTGACGCGCATCAGCGTTACATCGTCATCGACGACGAGGATTCGTTTAAGTGCGTCTGCGCCAGCCACGGCTTCGACGCTTGCGCAAAAGCGCCGGGCGTTTCAAGCTTTTCCGATGGACGAAGAGCTGGGAGAGCTTGCGAGTGCGCTCCGTGAGCGCCTGACCGTCATCGCTGATGAAGAAAGCCGCCGAGATCCCGATCGGCACATGGTGCGGCTACAGGAGGTGTCCGGTCGGCTCGAAGCGATCGAGCAGCGCCTCGCACCGCGATTAGACCCACAACTCCGACACTTTCTTCAACGGCGCAGCTACACAAAGGCGCTCGAATATCTCGAGGCGTAGCTGTAGCCCGCGGTCTATGTCCGGCGAACACGCCACACATACACAACCCGTCATCGGCGGCCACAGACCGCCGCTACAGGCGTCTTCGCACTAGCGTGAGTAGAGCTCGACGATCAACTGCTCGTTGACCATCGGCTGCATCTCGTCGCGAACAGGAACGCGGGTAACCTTTCCGCTGAGCGCGTCGCGGTCGGCGATAAGCCAGTCCGGAACAGGAGCGATTTGCGTGAGCTCGAGATTGCGCGCCGCAAGCTGACGTGACTTCGGCTTGTTCTTGATCGAAACGGTGTCGCCTGCTTTCACGTTGTACGAGGCGATGTTCACGCCGCGGCCGTTCACGGCGACATGGCCGTGCGAAACAAGCTGACGAGCGGCACTGCGCGTGTTCGCTAGGCCGAGCCGGAAAACCACGTTGTCCAAGCGTGTCTCGAGCAGCTGCAGGAGCGTTTCGCCCGTGACGCCGCGGCGACGGAGAGCGGTCTGGAAAATGCGGCGAAACTGCTTCTCGAGCAGACCGTACTGGTAGCGCAATTTCTGTTTCTCGCCGAGCGCGACGGCATAGTCCGACTGCTTGCGACGCGAGCCTTTCGGGCCGTGCATGCCTGGCGGGTAGTTTTTGCGCTCGAGAGATTTCGATGGCCCAAAGAGCGGGACGCCATAGCGACGCGCGACTTTGGTTTTCGGTCCGGTGTATCTGCCCATCTAAGATTTCAGTGTTCGATGTTGGGTGTTGGGTGTTCGATGTTCCGCATCAAACGCGGCGCTGCTTTGGCGGCCGGCAGCCGTTGTGGGGAACCGGCGTGACGTCGCGGATGACCGTCAGATCGAGCCCGATTGCCTGCAACGCGCGAACTGCTGATTCGCGACCGGCACCTGGTCCGCGCACGAGCACTTCGACTTCCTTGAGGCCGTGTCCCATCGCCTGACGAGAAGCGTCCTGCGCGACCATCTGCGCGGCGTATGCCGTGCTTTTGCGCGAGCCTTTGAAGCCGACTTTACCCGCGCTCGACCAGCCGATCACGTTGCCGTTCAGGTCTGTGATCGTGACGATCGTGTTGTTGAACGTGGAAAGGATGTGAGCGACGCCAGAATGAACGTTCTTACTCCCCTTTGCCTTGATGATTTTGACTGGCTCGACCGCGTTCGGGTCGAGCGAGAGATTCTCTTTCGGTGCTTCGGCAGTGGCCGCAGCTTCGTCCTTTTTGCCTTTGGCCTTCTTTGCTGGCGCCTTGGTGCCGGGCTCCGCCGTGCCGCCTGGAGCTGCTGCGGTTGCGGAGGCGGCTGCATTCCCGGTCTGTTCCGGTGCGGCCGGCGCTGCGACTGGCGCCGGCGGAGCAGAGTCGCCCTTAGAGCTCCCTGCCGGATACTGTTCCGGCTGACCGGGCTTCGCAGCTGGTGACTTCTTACCGCCGGTCTTCGCCGGCTTGTTCTCTTCTGAATCTGCCATGATCTACGTGAGTGCTACGGAATGTTTTAGGTTTTGCCGGCTTTCGCGTCCTTGTTGCGGATCACGCCAACCGTCTTGCGCGGTCCCTTGCGCGTGCGCGCGTTCGTTGAGGTGCGCTGACCACGCACGGGCAGGCCGCGACGATGCCGGATCCCGCGATACGAATTGATCGCCTGGAGGCGCTTGAGATTGCTCTGCAGTTCACGACGAAGATCGCCCTCGATCACGATCTTATTGTCGGTGATCGCGTGAATGATGTCGTTCAACTGCTGCGGCGTCAGGTTCCGCGCGCGCAGATTCGGATCAATGTTTGTCTGGTCGAGGATGCGCTTAGCCGTCGTGGGACCGATGCCGTAGATATACGTGAGCGACGCCTCGATGCGCTTCTCCGCAGGAATTTCAACTCCGAGTAAACGTGGCATAAATGTCTCCTACCCCTGGCGCTGCTTATGGCGGGGATTTTTGCAGATCACGCGCACGACGTTCTTGCGCTTCACGATCTTGCACGCTTCACAAAGTCTCTTAACTGAGGGTCGAACTTTCATAACCAGCTGATTTGCAGACGAAAAACGCGGAGATCAGCTCCGCGTCTGTCACTCTCGTGGGCAGGTAATCCGCCCCTCCGACAAATCGTAGGGCGAAACCTGTAACATAACTTTCTGGTGCCGCAAGACAGGAATAGACGCGATTACGAAGCTGACTACTTCAGCTGCGGCTTGCCGCGACCGGTGAGGATTTCCGGCTGATCCCTGGTGATCAGGACTGTGTGCTCAAAATGTGCCGAACGCATTCCGTCGGCGGTGCAAACCGTCCAGCCATCATCGAGCAGCCGGACGGCCGCCGTCCCGGCATTGATCATCGGCTCGATCGCGAGAGTCATCCCGGCCTTCAACTTCGGGCCGCTCCCACGCTTCCCGTAATTCGGGATCTGCGGTTCTTCGTGCAGCTTGCGTCCGACGCCATGACCAACAAACTCCCGGACAACGGCAAAACGGTTCGCAACCGCTTCAGCCTCGATCGCTGCGCAAACGTCCCCGAGTCGCACCCCTTCGGACGCTGTCTCGATGGCCACGCGCAGAGCATTTTCGGTCGTGCGTAGCAACTGCTCGGTGCGGTCGTCGATCATTCCCACTGGCACAGTCGACGCAGTATCCCCGACCCAGCCGTCACGAATGACGCCGATATCCAGCTTCACGATGTCGCCGTATTGGATCCGCCGCTGACTTCCGATGCCGTGAACGATCTCGTCATTCAGCGAGATGCAGATGTTACCCGGGAACACCCGATGGCCCAGGCGATAGCCAAGAAACGCGCTCTTCACGCCGGCTTCCTGCATCAGGTCCGCGGCGGCCTGGTCGACCTCCTTCGTGGTGATGCCCGGCCGCACGAGATCGCTTACGCGCTCGAGAATCTCGCTCGCCGTGCGGCACGCGAGCCGCATCTTGTCGATTTCTTTCCCGCTCTTGATCGGAATCATGCCGCCTGCTCGATCAGACGTGAGATGTCGGCGAATACGGCTTCCCGATCGCGGTTCCCGTCGATCTTTCGCAAGGTGCCGGCCTTATCGTAGAAATCGGCCAGCGGCTGCGTCTTTCGATTGAACTCCGAAAGCCGCGTTTGCAGGACAGAAGCATCATCGTCCGTTCGCCGGACGAGCGGCCCGTCGCAATATGGGCAAATCGCACGCTCAGAGAACCCCGCCGCGCTTTCTGCCGTGGTGAACCCGCAGGACTGACACTGGAGACGGTGCGAGATACGCTCGCTGATCGTCTCGGCGGAAACGTCGAGCCAGATCGCGAGATCAAGCGGCGTGCGATGCCGCTGCAACACACCTTGCAACGCTTCGGCCTGCGGAATGGTGCGCGGGAACCCGTCGAAAACGAAGCCATGCGCGCCGTGCAGGCGCACATAATCCTCGATGAGCTCGATGATGATCTTGTCGGGAACAAGCTCGCCATGTTTTGTGGTCTCGGCGACCTCGAGCCCGAGGAGCGTTCCGACCTCCATCTCTCGGCGCAGAATCGCGCCGGACGATGTGACCGGGATGTGGAAGTGGCGGGTGATCATCTCCGCCTGCGTTCCTTTTCCGGAACCCGGTGCGCCGAGGAGAACGAGCCGCCGTTTCACTTAGCGTTGGTAAACGAAGATCGCCACACCGCCGATTACCAGAACCGCAATGCCGACGTAAAGCCACATCAGCGTCGTCTGAGGTGCAGCTTCGCCGCGGTTGTACGATGCGCGATCGAACCGCCCGCGGATCCGGCCCTTGCGCAGGAATCCGTCGTAGTGACGCTGGATCAGGTGCGTTTCGACCTGCCGCATCGTGTCGAGGATCACGCCCACAATGATCAGAAGGCTCGTTCCGCCGAAGAACTGCGCTGTGATCGTCGGCACATTCAGGCCTTGGCTCAGCAAGCTGGGTAGCACGGCGATCAATGTGAGGAAGATCGCGCCGGCAAACGTCAGGCGCGTCATTGTGTAATCGAGGAAGTCAGAGGTCGACTTTCCAGGTCGCACGCCCGGGATGTAGCCGCCGTGCTTTTTCAGATCGTCCGCAATTTGCGCCGGCTGAAATTGCGTCGCGACCCAGAAGTAGCTAAAGAAGAAAATCATCAGCGCCAGCACGAGATAGTGCGGCCAGCCATTCGACAGCGCATCTGCGATGCCACGCGCCGTGCGGCTATTCTGAAAGGCCATCGACACGATTGTTGTCGGGAAAAGAAGCAGCGCCCACGCGAAGATGATCGGCATGACGCCCGCGTAGTTCACTTTCAGCGGCATGTACTGCGTCTGACCGCCGTACATCTTGCGGCCGACAACACGCTTCGCGTACTGCACGGTGATTTTTCGTACGCCCTGGGTGACGGCGATCACCGCCGCGATTACCACGAACAGGAAGCCGATCATCAATACGAGGATTGCCGGACTGACCTGCCCGCTTCCACCAGCAGCAGTTGGAACGAACGTCTTCCATGCTTGCGCCAACGCCGCAGGCAGCTGCGCGACGATGCCGACCGTAATGATGACAGAGATGCCGTTGCCTATGCCGCGCTCGGTGATCTGATCGCCCAGCCACATCAGGAAGAGCGTGCCCGCCGTGAGTGAGATCACGGTGATAAAGCGGAAGGTCCAGCCTTGATCTGCTACGAGTGGAATGCCGAGCCGGTTGATCGTATCGGTAATGCCACCGAGCATCGGGTTCGAAGCCGGGTTCTGCAGTGACACCGCCAGCAGCCAACCTTGCACCAGGCACAAAGCCAGCGTCGCGTAGCGCGTGATCTGCATGATCTTCTGACGGCCGCCATCTTCCTTCGCGAGACGTCCGAGCTTCGGGATCACCGCTGTCAGCAGCTGCAGCATGATCGACGCGCTGATGTACGGCATGATGCCAAGCGAGAAGATGGCGCAATTCTCGAGCGCGCCGCCGCTGAACAGATTGAACAGGGTCGCGACTCCCCCGCCGGCCTCGTTGTTCATCGCGTCGCGGAACCACTCCTGCAATACCGCTGCGTTGACTCCAGGCGTCGTGATCGCCGCGCCTAGGCGCACGATCACGATGACTGCCAGCGTGAAAAGAATCCGGCGCCGCAGCTCCGGAATTTTGACGGTGTTGAGAAACGCCGAAACCATCGACTAGGACTTCGTTAGCGCGGACGCTAGCTGTTGTCTGCCGACTTCTTCTTCGCGCCGCTTTTAGCGGAGCTCTTCTTTGCCGAAGATTTCTTTCCAGCCGGAGCAGCGAAAGGGCTTGCGTCTCCCGTTTCGCTCGCGCCCGAACGTGCGGCCTGCGGAGCGCGCGGTTCGCGCAAGGTCACAGTCCCACCGGCGCTTTCGATCTTCTGTCGGGCAGAGGCGCTCACTTTGTCAGCCTCAACCGTAAGGCCGTGCTTCAGCTCACCATCGCCGAGAATCTTGACGCCGTGAAAGTTGCCGCGGATCAGCTTCGATTCGCGCAGCAGCTGTTCGTTTACGGTCGTGCCGGCTTCGAACGCGTTCAGCGCGTCGAGGTTCACGACAGCCCAGTTCTTGTGAAAGGCAGCGTTGTTGAAGCCGCGCTTCGGCAAACGGCGGATGAGCGGCATCTGGCCACCTTCGAACCCGAGACGGATGCTTCCGCCTGCGCGGGCTTTCTGGCCTTTGTGGCCTTTGCCCGATGTCTTACCGTGACCGGAGCTTTCGCCGATTCCAAGTCGCTTCACGCGATGCTTCGAACCGGGACGCGGCCGGAGATTGTGGAGACGCATCATTGTCCGTCAGCCTTTCCTTCCGCGGTCGTCGTCATCGCCGGGCGAATTCCACGCGCTTTGAAAATCTCATCTTTGCGTCGCAGACCGCGCAACGCTTCGATCGTCGCCTTCACGACGTTCGCGTGATTGCTCGAGCCGAGCGATTTCGCCAACACGTCTTTGATGCCGGCCGCCTCGACGACTGCACGCACCCCGCCACCAGCGATGACGCCGGTTCCTGGCGACGCGGGCCGCAGCAAAACGCGACCGCCGCCGAACTCACCAATCGTCTCGTGCGGGATGGTGTTCTCGTGCAACGACACTGGCTCCATGCCCTTCCGTGCTGCTTCCGACGCCTTGCGAATCGCTTCCGCGACTTCGTTCGCCTTGCCGAATCCGACGCCGACCTTGCCGTCGTGATCTCCCGCGACGATTAGCGCGCTGAAGCTGAAACGGCGGCCGCCCTTCACGACCTTCGCGCAACGATTGATGAACACGACCTTCTCGGTTGTGTCTCCGCGCGCTGCTGAGCTCCTGTCTGTTTGACGTTCCTGACGTCGTCCGCCGCCACCTGGTTGTGCCATGATCTCTTTCTAAAACTTGAGTCCGCCTTCGCGCGCCGCGTCGGCCAAGGCTTTCACTTTTCCGTGATACTGCGTGCCGCCGCGATCAAACACGACTTTGTCGACGTTCTTCGCCAGTAGCCGCTCGGCGACCGCGCGACCAACGGTTACCGCCGAGGCGACGTTCGCGCCGGGCTTGCTGACGAGGCCCTCTTCGGTCGTCCCAGCTGCCGCGAGAGTCTTGCCGACGGTGTCATCGATGACCTGCGCGTAAACGTGCTTGCCTGAAAAATGCACGGCGAGACGCGGACGCTCTGCGGTCCCGCTGACGCGCTTCCGAATCCGCTTGTGAATGCGGTCCCTGATCTGTTTGCGATCGGCCTTCATACTACTGAACCGTCTTGCCTTCCTTGCGTCGGATCACTTCACCCGCGTAGCGCACGCCCTTGCCTTTGTAAGGCTCCGGCGGGTAATAGCGCCGGATGTCGGCAGCAACCTGACCGACAAGGTGCTTGTCGATACCAATAATGCTAATCTTCGTGTTTTCCGTCACTGCAATCTTGATGCCCTCTGGAATCGGATGCAGCACGGGATGCGAGAAGCCTAACGAAAGGTTCAGCACGCTCCCTTGCACCGCCGCCTTGAAGCCGACGCCTTCGATAATGAGGTCCTTGGTAAAGCCGACGCTGACGCCCTGAACCATGTTGTTGACCAAACTGCGCGCGAGGCCGTGCAGGGCCTTCACGCTGCGGGTCTCCGCACCGCGAACGAGTGAGATGCGATTGTCTGCGACACTCGCCTTGATCTCGCGTGGTAACTGCCAGTTCAGCTTGCCTTTCGGTCCCTCCACCGCCACAGCGCCGGTGTTGCCAATGTTCACCTGCACCCCACTCGGGATGTCGACGGCTTTATTTCCAATTCGTGACATGAAAAATCCAGAGCCTGCTTACCAGACGTAAGCCAGCAGCTCGCCTCCAACGTTTTGCTTCTTCGCTTCGCGTCCCGAAAGAACGCCGCGCGGTGTGGAAAGAATTGCAACGCCCATCCCGCCAAGCACCCGCGGGATCTCCTGCGCGCCAACATAACGGCGCAACCCCGGACGGCTCACGCGCTTCAAGCCCGTGATCGCACTCGAGCGATTCGCGATCTTATTCGTGATCTTAATCCGTGGATGCGCTCCGGTGTTATCCAGCTCGTAATCGGTGATGTAGCCCTCGTCCTTCAAGATGCGGACGATCTCGCTCTTGATCTTCGAGTAAGGAACAAACATCTCGTGCTTCCCCGCGGACGCGGCATTGCGCACGCGGGCGAGAAGGTCGGCAATAGGATCGGTAACAGTGCTCATGTCGTTAGGCCGCGGTCGTGGTCGCCTGCGGCTTCTTCGCGCGGTCGCTGAACGGCATTCCCATTTCGCTCAGGAGCGATTTGGCCTCTTCGTTCGTTTGCGCGGAGGTCACGATGGTAACATCAAAACCGATGTTGCGCTTGATTTTGTCGAGCTCGACCTCGGGGAAGACAGACTGGTCCGTCACGCCCAGCGTGTAGTTGCCATTGCCGTCAAATGCCTTCGGCGAAACGCCACGAAAGTCGCGAATGCGAGGCAGTCCGGTCTTAATCAGCCGCTCCAGGAATTCGTACATGTGCTGCCCGCGCAGCGTCACTTTCGCGCCGATCGCCTGGTCGCCGCGCAGCTTGAAATTCGCGATGCTCTTCTTCGCGCGTGTTTCGGCTGGCTTCTGACCGCTGATCAGCGCCAGCTCAGCCTTCGCGTCTTCCAACGCCTGCTTCACGTCTGCCTGTGAGCCGACGCAGGTGTTGATGACCACCTTCTCGACCTTCGGGATCTGGTTCACGTTCTTGTAGCCGTGCTGCTTCTGCAGCGCCGGGATGACGTGCTCTTTGTAGTGCGTGTAGAATTCGTTGTTCATCGCTTACGCCTCTTCCTTCGCGCTCTTGCGCTTGGGCGCTGCTTTCTGCGCAGCAGCTTTCGGCGCGTCGGCTTTGCCCTTCGCTGCCTTCTTGCCGTTCTTCTTCTCTTGCGCGCGTTCGCCGCGTTCGACCACCTTCACATTCGAAATGTGAATCGGACCCTCACGCTCTGCGATCGAGCCCTGCGGATTGTCCTGCGACTTCCGCATGTGCTTTTTGATCATGCGCACGCCCTCGATCAGTACGCGCTCCTTGCGAGCAATTACCTCGAGCACTTTGCCCGTCGAACCTTTGTGGTTCCCGGCAATCACTTCCACCTGGTCGCCCTTGCGGACGTGCAGCTTGATTCGGTTCATAAAACTTCCGGAGCGAGCGAGACAATTTTCATGAAATTGCGCTCGCGCAACTCACGCGCGACAGGCCCGAAGATGCGGGTGCCGCGCGGGTTCAAATCTTTGTCGATGATGACAATCGCGTTGTTATCGAAGCGCAAAACGGAGCCGTCATCTCGCTTGATCGGCTGCCGCGTGCGCACGAGAACCGCTCGCACGACTTCGCCCTTCTTAACCGTGCCATTGGCCGCCGCTTCTTTCACGTTCGCGGTGATGACATCGCCGATCCCGGCCGTCTGGCTCGTGCCCTGACCGATGACACCGATCATCGTGGCCATGCGCGCGCCGCTGTTATCCGCCACGTCGAGTCTGGATCTGATCTGGACCATAAAATTTCTCCGCGCCTCTACTTCGCGACGACTTCAACGAGCCGCCAACGCTTCAACTTGCTCAGCGGCCGCGTCTCCATGATGCGGACCGTGTCGCCGGTCTTCGCCTGGTTCTCCTCGTCATGCGCATAGAATTTCTTCATCTGCTTGACGATCTTGCCGAACCGCTGGTGCGGCACACGTGTCACGGTGCGTACCACGATTGTCTTGTCCATGCCGCTCGAGATCACCTCGCCAGTCTGCATCTTGCGGCTGGCGCGCTTGTCATCCGCGTGTTCCGTCATTGCGGCCGTCTCGCCGGTCTGTTGTTCAGTTGCTTCGGCCATAAATTACTTCGCCTCCGTCTTCGCGGAGCGCTGGGAGAGCACCGTCTCGATCTGCGCCACTTGGCGGCGCAAGAGACGCAACCGGCTCGGCTGTTCGAGCTGCCCGCTTTGCTGTTGCAACCGCAGGTGCAGGCTCTCCTGCCGAATATCGCGGCGCTTCGTTTGGAGCTCTTCCGAGCTCATCTCGCTGATTTCTTTGAATTTCATATCGCGTTAAGCGGCAGCGACGTGGTGTCGCGTGAGGAACTTCGTGCGGACGGGTAGCTTGTTAGCGGCCAGGCGCAGCGACTCGCGTGCGACCGATTCGGTGACACCATCGAGTTCGAACAAAATGTTGCCCGGGCGGACCGTTGCGACCCAGTATTCCGGCTGGCCTTTGCCCTTACCCATTCGGGTTTCTGGTGGACGCGAGGTCACTGACTTGTCGGGAAAAATCCGGATCCACAGTTTCCCTTTGCGCTTCATGTTGCGTGTCAACGCCACACGCGCCGCTTCGATCTGCGTGTTCGTGATCCAGGCGCGCTCGAGCGTCTGCAGCCCAAACTCGCCGAAATCGATCCGGAGATTACGTGAAGCCGTCCCCTTGCGGCTGCCCCGCTGGGTCTTCCGGTACTTCACGCGTTTTGGCATCAATGGCATGGCAGTATCTCCTTAAAATTTTCTCGTTAGTCTCAGACTAGACTGCGGCCGCAGCGGGCGGCGGCGGAGTCGCAGGCTGTTCAGCCGGCGCTTCTTCTTTCTTACAAAGCCAGCACTTCACACCGATCTTGCCGTAAACCGTGTTCGCTTCCGCGAAACCGTAATCGATCGGCGTGCGGAGTGTGTGCAGCGGCACCTTTCCCTCGCGATACCACTCGGAGCGCGAAATTTCCGCGCCGTTCAATCGACCGGAGCTGCGCAAACGAATCCCCTGCGCGCCGAAATCCATCGCCACCTGCACGGCTTTCTTCATCGCGCGGCGGTAAGCGATACGACGCTCGATCTGCAGCGCAACGTTCTCGGCCACAAGCTGCGCGTCGAGCTCAGGCGTCTTGATCTCCTGGATGTCGATCTTGATCTGCTTGCCCTGCGCCATCTTCGAGATCTCCTCCGTCATCTTCTCGATCTCAGCGCCCTTGCGGCCGATCACGATGCCGGGACGAGCGGTGAAAATGGTGACGCGGATGCTGTTCCACGCGCGCTCGATCACGATCTTCGAGACGGCCGCGAACTGCAGCTTCTTCTTCACGTAGTTGCGGATCTCCAGATCGCTGTGAAGGAAGCCAGGCATCTCCTGTTCGTTCGCGTACCAGCGCGAACGCCAGTCGCGGTTCACACCGAGACGAAACCCAATTGGATTAACTTTCTGTCCCATAAAATTATTCGTTAACGTCCGTGCGACTGGTCAGGTTCGGATCAGGCGCCGCCGCGTCCGGTGCTGCTGCCGGCGCGGTCTCCGTCTGCTGCGGCTTCGACTGGCTCTTCGCCGCCTTCGCACCGGCGCTGCGCTTCTTAGCACCCGATTTCTTCGCGCCGCTCTTGTTCTTGTCGCGTGTCTTGATCTCGATCTCGTCGGACAAAATGATCCGGATGTGGCTGCTGCGTTTCAGGATGCGGCTGCCGCTTCCGCGCGCGCGCGTCATCATCCGCTTCATCGTCGGTCCTTCGCCGCAGGTCGCCTCTTTCACGACGAGCGTGTCGACCTTCAGGTTCGCGTTGTTCTCCGCGTTCGCCACCGCGCTCTTCAGCGTCTTGTTGATCAATCCCGCCGCCTTTTTGGGGCTGAACGCGACAATGTCGAGCGCTGCCGAAACCGGCAGACCCTGAATCTCGCGCGTGACTTCGCGCACCTTGAAGGCGGAAATCTTCGCGTACCTGTATATCGATCGAACTTCCATTTTGTTTCTAAACCTCACCTGTAGCTGTCGCCCTGTGGGCGCGCGCTTGCCACAGGCAAGCGGCTACAACTATTTCAAACTCACATCCCGCCGGACATCCGCCTGGAGGCGATCGCCGACCTTTATCTTCTCTTTCCCAGAATCCTGAATCACCGCACCGCAGATCTTTTGTCGCACATCCACGACTCGCAACGTCGCGACCAGCTTGTCGCCGCGGATCACGCGCAACGGCATCCCGATCTTCAGGCCCTGCTTCTCGCCGAGATTGCCCACGACCAGCGACCATTCGTCCTTCACGCTGATCACACTGCCGTCCATCAACGTTGGCGCCGCTGCCGGCACTTCCGCTGCCTTCGAGACGAGCGCGTTCATGCTACGCACCTGCGCTTCCACTTCCGCCCGCGCCTTCGCATCGCCGCCGGTCGAGGTTTGCAGCAACTGCAACATCGCTTCCGTCAGCCGCAGCATCTGGTCGCGATATTGCTCGCGCTCTTTCTGCAGCAACTGCAGGTCGCTCACCGCGCTCAATAACCGCTGCTCAAGCTTGGCCTTGTCCTTGTTCGCAGCCTCGAGCCCGAGCGCTTCCATGCGCAACTGCAGGTCCGAATACTTCCGGCGAAACAACTCCGCCTCGGCATTCGACGCCGCCAGACTTTCCGTCAGCGTCTTAACCGATTCGCGTTGTGCAGCGAGCTGCCGCCGCAGTTCTTCGGTCTGCGAAAACAGCGCGTCCGCAGTCACTCTCGTTTCCGCGGCCTCGATTTTGGATTCTGACAAAGAACTATTCCCTTGTGCCGCCGCCTCTCGGGCGAGCAACACAGCACATACAACAATCGCCGAATTTCGAATGACGATTTTCGTCTGCAGGCTCAGCAGTCCGCCCAATCGAGAATCGGCAATCGAAAACCGGAGATTCACATCACTACTTCGTCACCTTGGCGGTGTGCGAACCGTGCTTCTTAAATATCCGCGTCGGCGAAAATTCGCCGAGCTTATGACCGACCATATTCTCGGTCACGAACACTGAGGTAAAAATTTTGCCGTTGTGCACCATGAAGGTGTGGCCAACGAAATCGGGCGTGACCATCGACCGGCGCGACCAGGTCTTAATCGGCTTCTTCACGCCGGACGAATTCATCTTGTCGATCTTCTCGAGAAGATGCGGCTCTACGAACGGTCCTTTTTTCAGCGATCTGCTCATATCAAATTACTTTTTCCGGCTCACGCGCCGGTCCTGCATGATGAATCGATCGCTCGGCTTGTGTTTCGACCGCGTCTTGAAACCTTTCGCCGGCTGACCCCACGGGCTCGTCAGGTGCTGGCGTCCACCGCCGCCCTTCGATTTACCCTGACCGCCGCCGTTCGGGTGATCGATTGGGTTCATCACCATGCCGCGGACGTGCGGGCGGCGGCCCTGCCAGCGTGTGCGCCCCGCCTTCGCGCTGACGACGTTCATGTGATCGACGTTGCTGACCTGGCCAAGCGTCGCGCTGCAGCTGTCATGAATGCGACGGATTTCACCGGACGGCAATTTCACCAGCGCGTAACCAGCTTCGCGGTTGCTCAACGTCGCCTGCTGACCCGCGCTACGCGCGATCTGTCCGCCGCGACCCGGAGCGATCTCGATGTTGTGAATGTTGGAGCCGAGCGGGATCGCGCTAAGCGGCAGCGAGTTGCCGATCTCCGGCGGCGCAGTGGCGCCCGACATCACCCGCGCGCCAGCCTTCAGACCATCGGGCGCGATGATGTAGCTCATCTCGCCATCGGCGTAACGGATCAGCGCGATACGCGCGGAGCGATTCGGATCGTATTCGACGCCGACCACTTCCGCGGCGACACCATGCTTGCGGCGCTTGAAGTCGATCTTGCGGTACTTCTGCTTG
This sequence comes from Chthoniobacterales bacterium, assembly GCA_035459405.1. Lineage (GTDB taxonomy): Bacteria > Verrucomicrobiota > Verrucomicrobiia > Chthoniobacterales > UBA10450 > JACCTI01. The sequence goes on along the minus strand of DATHXZ010000271.1, from coordinate 8,410 downwards.
TGACCGCCGCCAATGTGGCGCGACGTGAGCCGGCCGTTGTTGTTGCGGCCGCCGCTGCGCTTCTTGACCTCAGTGAGGCTCTTGTGTGGGCGCGACTTTCCAGACTTCGTGATCTCCGCGAAAGTCGGGAGCGTCTTGAAGCGCAGAGTCGGCGTGAGTGGGCGGTATGCTCGGATTGCCATAACGAAATTAAACGAGGTCGATCTTGTCGCCTTCCTTCAGCGTCACGATGGCCTTCTTCCAATGCGGTTTGCGGCCGAAATCCGCGCGACGCTCGCGCTTCTTCTTGCCGGCATAATTCGCAGTGTTCACTGCGACGACGGTCTTGTTGAACAGCTTCTCAACGGCTTCCTTGATCTGGATCTTGTTGGCGCGCGGCGCGACGCGGAACACGTACTTGTTCTGCTTCTCGCTGAGCAGCGAAGCCTTCTCCGTCAGCGACGCCGTTTGGATGATGTCGAAAATGTCTTTCATCACTGCGCACCTCCGTTGCTCTCGGCGGCTTCGCGCGAACGCGTGCGGCTTGCCAGCATTCCGAGCGCGCGGCTCGTGACCAAAATCTTGTTGAACGCGAGCAGCTGCTCCGTGTTCACGTCGGCTGCCGTGGTGAGAAGCACCGGCTTCACGTTGCGCGCCGCCTTGTAGGTGTTCTCGTCGAACGAATCTGAAATCAGCAGCACCTTCTTCGCATCCGTCAGCTGGCGCAGAAGGGTGAGGAAGGACTTCGTCTTCAGCTCCGGCACGTTGAACGAATCGATCGTCAGCACGTCGCCGGCGTTGATGCGCTCCGTCAGCGCTTTCTGAAAGGCGAGACGCCTTACCGTCTTCGAAACTTTCTTGCTGTAGTCGCGCGGCTTCGGGCCGAACACGACACCGCCGCCACGCCAGATCGGCGAGCTCTTGTAACCCGCACGTGCGCGGCCAGTGCCCTTCTGACGCCACGGCTTCGCACCCGAAAGCGCGACTTCGGCCTTTGTCTTCGTGTTCGCCGAACCAGAACGACGCGCGGCGCGCATCGCGACGACGACGTCGTGCACCGCCTGCGTTCCGCGACCGCCTTCAATCAGTGCGATGTTCGCGCTCCGCGCTGCGTCTGCTGTGAGAATCGTTGCGGCCATAGCTTATCGAATTTTCACTGCCGGCTTCTTCGCTTGCTCAGCCTGGTCGGCTGCACGATGCGCGGCGTGCTCGGCCACGAGCCTGCCGGGGTTCTTGATCGCCGGCCTAACGACAACGTAGCTGCCGTTCGCGCCCGGCACCGCGCCGCTGACCAAAATCACCTTTTCCGCCTCGCGCACCTGCATCACCTGCAGATTCTGCACTGTCACACGTTCGTCACCCATGTGGCCCGGCATGCCCATGTTCTTCCAGACACGACCTGGTGTGGAACGGTTGCCGATGGCGCCGTTACGACGATGCGTCTTCGAGCCGTGCGCTGCGCCCTGGCCAGCGAAGTTGTGCTTCTTCATGACGCCCTGGAAACCTTTACCCTTCGAGCGTCCGATCACGTCGACGAAATCGCCCGGTGCGAACTGCGTCACGTTCAGGTTGATCTCGCCTTCCGGCGCGTCGGCACCGAGTCGAAACTCGCGCACGAATTTTTTCGGCTCGACGCCGGCCTTCTTGAACTGGCCGAGCGCCGCGTTGTTCAAGCGCGACTCTTTCTGCGTGCCGTATCCGACCTGAACCGCGGAGTAGCCGTTGTTCTCGGCCGTAAGCCGGTTGACCAGAACGTTATCGCCGGCGGCGATCACGGTCACCGGACGCAGCTTGCCCGCCGCGTCGTAGACGCTGGTCATGCCGATTTTCTGTCCTAAAAGTCCGATGCTCATGTGCGTGGGCTTGCAAAAGGGGTGTAGTGCGGGCTGCGCTAGATCTTGATCGTGATATCCACGCCGGCCGGCAGGTTGAGCTTCTTCAGCTCGTCCACCGTCTTGGCGGTCGGCTCGATGATGTCGAGCAGGCGCTTGTGGGTGCGGATCTCAAATTGGTCCATCGACTTTTTGTCGGCGTGGGGAGAGCGATTGATCGTGAACTTCTCGATCAAGGTCGGCAGCGGAATCGGTCCCGCGACGCGCGCGCCGGTGCGCTTCGCCGTCTCGACGATGTCGACGGCGGACTGATCGAGCATCCGGTGATCGAACGCCTTCAGGCGAATGCGAATGCGCTGTCCGTTCGCCATACTACTTCGTCTCCTTTTGGTCGAGGATCGCCGGCAGCAAATTGCCGGGAACCTGCTCAAAGTGCGATGGCTCCATCGAATAGCTCGAGCGGCCTTTCGAGAGCGAGCGAATCGCAGTCGCGTAACCGAACATTTCCGCGAGCGGAACTTCGGCATTCACGACCGTGAGATTGCCGCGCGATTCGATGCTGTTGATCTTTGCGCGGCGGCGATTCAAGTCGCCGATGATGTCGCCCTGGAACTCTTCCGGTGTCGAATTTTCGACCTTCATGATCGGCTCGAGCAGGATCGGCTTCGCCTTCTTAAACGCGTCCTTCACCGCAAAGATGGCAGCGAGCTTGAACGCCATTTCGTTCGAGTCGACGTCGTGGTACGAACCGTCGGTAATGTCCACGTGGGCGTCGATCACCTGGTAGCCGCCGACGACACCGTTGAGCATCGCCTCTTCGATGCCCTTCTTACATGCGGGAATGTAGTCTTTCGGGATGTTTCCGCCGACCACCTTGTTCTCGACCGTGATGCCTTTGCCGCGCTCGTTAGGCTGCACCTTGATGATGACGTGGCCGTACTGACCGCGACCACCTGATTGCTTGATCAGCTTGCCTTCACCGCCAGCCGGGGCGGTGATGGTCTCGCGATACGCGATCTGCGGCTTGCCAGAGTTCGCGTCGACCTTGAACTCGCGCAGCATGCGATCGCGGATGATCTCGAGGTGGAGCTCACCCATGCCGGCGATGATCGTCTGGCCGGTGTCTTCGTGCGTGAAGACGCGGAACGTCGGATCTTCTTCGGCGAGACGCTGCAGTGCAGTCGCCATCTTCTCCTGATCCTGCTTCGTCTTCGGCTCGATCGCCATCGAGATAACCGGCTCAGGGAACGACGGCGGCTCGAGCAGGATCGCGTGATCCTCGTCGCACAGCGTGTCGCCCGTCGTGATGTTCTTGATACCGACGATCGCCGCGATGTCACCCGCGTAGCAGGTCTCAATGTCTTCGCGCTTGTCGGCCTGAATCTGGATCAAACGCGAGATGCGCTCGCGCTTGTTCGTGCGCGGATTGTAAACGGTGTCGCCCTTCGAAAGTGTGCCGCTGTAAACGCGGAAGAACACGAGCTTTCCAACGAACGGATCGCTCCAGAGCTTGAACGCAAGCGAGCAGAAGGTGCCGTTATCGTCCGTGGGCGCTTCCATCGGCGCGCCGGAATCCGGATCCTGACCGCGCGCCGGCGGAATATCAAGGGGACCAGGCAGGTAATCGATGACCGAGTCGACGAGATACTGCACGCCCTTGTTCTTGAACGCGCTGCCGCCGACAACCGGCACAAACTTGTTCGCGATGGTCTGACGACGGATGCCCGCTTTCAGCATCTGCGGCGTCACTACGCTCTCTTCGAGTACCGCTTCCGCCACTTCGTCGTCGATGTTCGAGATCTGCTCGACGAGCGTCTGGTAAGCTTGCTCGACGAGATTCGTGTGCTCCGCCGGCACTTCCGTCACCTCGTAGGTCGAACCCATGACGTCGTTATCTGAATAGAGAACCGCCTTTCGGTTCACGACGTCGAGCTGCCCCTTTAGATAATCTTCCTTGCCGAGCGGGATCAGGATTGGCCACGCATTCGCGGCCAACTTGTCGTGCATCGTCTTGATCGCGTTGTCGAAGTCGGCGCCGACGCGATCCATCTTGTTGATGAACGCGATGCGCGGGACCTTATATTTGTTCGCCTGACGCCAGACGGTCTCGGATTGCGGCTGCACACCGGCGACCGCGTCGAACACCGCAATCGCGCCGTCGAGGACGCGGAGCGAACGCTCGACCTCCGCCGTGAAATCTACGTGGCCAGGCGTGTCGATGATGTTCACGCGCATGTTCACGTCTTCGAACATCTTGTAGACACCCTCTTCCTTGCGCTGTTTCCACGCGCAGGTTGTCGCCGCCGAGGTGATCGTGATGCCACGCTCGCGCTCCTGCTCCATCCAGTCGGTGACGGTGGTGCCTTCGTGCACCTCACCGATCTTGTGGATCATGCCGGTATAGAAAAGAATCCGCTCGGTCAGCGTCGTTTTCCCGGCGTCGATGTGCGCAGCGATCCCGATGTTCCGCGTCTTCTCGAGCGGGAACTTGCGCTTCGGCGAATTCGGATTCGTCGAGGCGGCGGGTTTATCTAGAGTCGCAGTAGCCATTTTATTACCAGCGGAAATGTGCAAAGGCGCGGTTCGCTTGCGCCATCTTGTGAGTGTCGTCGCGCTTCTTGATCGCGTTGCCCTGACCGGCGGCGGCGTCTTTGAGCTCAGCCGCGAGCGCATCAGCCATCGGCTGACCGCGGCGATTGTCCGCGTAGGTCACAATCCAACGCATCGCGAGCGAAACCTGACGTGCCGGTGTCACTTCCATCGGCACCTGATACGTCGCGCCACCGACGCGGCGTGACTTTACTTCGAGACGGGGACGGACGTTCTCGAGCGCTTTGTTTACAACTTCAAGAGGATCGACCGCATCCGAGCCTTCACGCGACTTGTCGATCGCAGTGTAGACGATGCGCTCCGCGAGGGATTTCTTCCCCCGCTTCATCACGGTAGAGATCAGCCGCGCGACTGCGACGCTGCCGTAGCGCGAGTCGACCTTCTCCTCCTTTTTGTAAACCTTCCGCCGACGAGACATGTGATTTCCGTTTCCGTACTTCTAGAGAGCTGAAATTTATTTCTTCTTCTTGCCCGCCGCCGCTGCCTCAGCACCAGCTTTCGGGCGTTTCGCGCCGTATTTCGAACGGCTCCGGCGGCGCCCATCAACCCCGAGGCTGTCGAGTGTCCCGCGCACGATGTGATAACGCACACCGGGCAAATCCTTCACGCGACCCCCGCGCACGAGCACGATCGAGTGCTCCTGCAGATTGTGCCCTTCGCCGGGTATGTAGGCTATGATTTCCTGCCCGTTCGTCAACCGCACCTTCGCCACTTTGCGCAGCGCAGAGTTCGGCTTCTTCGGCGTGCGCGTCATCACCTGCGTGCACACACCGCGTCGCTGCGGACAATTCTTCAGAGCCGGTGATTTTGACTTCACCGAAATCTTCTTTCGTCCTTTGCGAATGAGCTGATTGATCGTTGGCATTTTAAATAAAAGCCGCCCGTTCCACTGGAATCGGGCGACAAAAAAGACGCACCGGGCGCGTCCACTTGCCTCACGCACCTGCTGCGGGGAGCGGCACTATAGGAATGAAAGCAGCCCCCGCAACAGAATTTCCGTGCGTTTTGTTCCCGGAATGCGAACGTGCGCGATGTTCGGGTTAGCCCGACGTTTGTCGAGCGTCATTGCGGGTGCGTTTAGCAATGCGAGCGCCGTGCAGCGCAGCGGGCGATCGGGCCGAACTCCGGTCAGGGGCGAAGGGGATTGAACGTCTCCAGCTTTAGCGCAGCTTGCCCATTGCTTCGGAGCCCGGCGCCTCGCACGTAAAGTCCTTTGCCGGAATCCGCCGTCTTGATCTCCGTCCAGGTGCCGTCCTTTTTCAGCACGGCAAGTTTGGCAGCGCCGAAGTAATCGTCCTGATCACTGCCCGCATCTCCGAGCGTAGCGAAGTAGAGCACCATGGTGCCATCCGCGATCTCGTAAACAAGCATGTGGAGGAGGACCGTGCTGGTCTTGATCTGGCTGTCGAGTTTGTAGTCGCCCATCATCTTAATGTCGCGAAGCACCTGCAGGGCAGCGTTGTTGAACCTGCCGTCGAGATCGGAGCGCACGATTCTCTCTCCAAACACGTCAGTGCCGGAGAGCTTCCCGCTCGCCACCACCCACCCGTCGATCGGCGAGACCATGAGGCTCTTGTAGAACTTCTCGCTAATGGATTTTTTCAGCACCCGTTGGGGGATGAGATTGACTTCCGTGATGCGGCGGCCTTTCACCGAGGTTGGCAACCCAGCAAAGCTGGAGCCGACGATCAGAAATGACGCCACGATTATGAGGGGGGTTTTCATTCCCCGATCCTGAGCTGTTTCAAAATGAAACACGAGCTCAATTTTTTTAAGCCGTCGGGACTTGGTTTCTGCCCGATTTCATGGCCGAGCTCGATTGGCCATATCGTGATGTGCCCGGCGGTCTCGGCGGCACGACTACTTACGGCGAACAAACCCAGCGCTCGCGCATTCTCGCGTTACGCACAAGTACGGGTGCCGCCGTCCAGGTCTCCCGCCGGTTCTCCCTCGGCGCCAGCGCCGGCGTTGTCTACATCGAAGATCGCCTGAAAGCGGCCTTATGTTTTTCAAAGTCAGGCCGTGCTCGCTGGTTTCAAAACCTTGCTCCATCTGGAGGTCCGATGGCTTTGGTGCGGCCCGATTTCGGCGCGCAATTCCGGCTCGCCACAAAATTCACCATCGGCCTGGCATATCGGCCTCCGACTGTCGTCCACGCCAACGGACACGCTTCCCGGAATGCCGCTGCACAACTGCAAGTTTTGGCCGGCGGGTTCGCGCTCGTCGATCCGACGTTCCGCTACGACGTGGAAGTCCGAACCACAATTCCGCAGACCGTCTCCGCGGCCGCCGAGTGGCAGGCGTTGCGACTACGTTTGGTCGGCGGAATCGATTGGACTGATTGGAGTGATGCCTTCGACGAGCTCGTAATAGATCTGTCGAACGGAAGCAATCCAGCGATCAACAGCGTTGTCGGCTCCACCAGCATGAGAGATGTCGTGCCGCTGCGCTGGCGCGATCAGTTTGTGCCGCGAGCCGGGATCGAGTTCGCGCGACCGAGCATTTCGCGCTCCACGCCGGTTACAGCTACGCCGGCAGCGCCGTTCCTTCATCTACGGTGAACCCGCTCAATGCGGCCATCTTCGAGCACAAGGTTTCCTTAGGCGCCGGTTACCGGACCGGCCGTATCACACCGCCTTGGCTGGCGGTGGGCGTTGCCGACGACGCAGCATGTCGGCGAAAGCGGTTTGGGCGCTGGCGAATACTCGCACACTTCCGTCGGCCTTACGCAGCACTCTCTTCAATGGTCGGCTGGAGTTGATTTCTAACCGCGCCCGCGATGACTGGTAGTCGTCTCAGCGCTCGACCGATCGAACGCAGCCCAACGCCACGTCATCGCGAGCAGAAGCGCGTTCAGGATCAACATGCCGCGGCCTGAGACAAGCAGATCGTTTGCACGCGATATCTCCAGAGCGTTCATGCTCACCAGCGCTGCGCTTTGCGCGGCGGCGCACGGTTTGCGTGCGCGGCCTGACCAGGTCCACAGGCCGAGCAAAACTTCGCCCGCGCCTACCAACTTCGTGACCGGTGTTGCTAATTCCTCTCCGACGACCCGCGCCACGATTTCGCGATGGCGCGGGAAACCGTTGAGCAGTTTGGAGTACAACCCGTGGAAAACCCACACGGCACCGATGAATGCTCCAGATACTCTGGTCGTCCGCTGAGTCATCGCATCGTCGAACTTCGGGTTTCGCTATACCAGCCGCTCCACGATCGCACCACGATCTGTTTCTGTCTCAAAGCAGATACAGCGGCAGAGTGGCTCGCGCGCAGCTGCGGCATCCTGGTGGAAAACGGCACCGGTTCGACGAGCTTTGGCGATGGAGGACAAGCCGCGCATCGTCATCGCCGGAGGCAGCGGTTTCATCGGCCACGCGCTTTCGCGATTTCTCTCGCGCAGGAATTTCGAAGTCGTCGTGCTCACGCGCGGAGAAAACGAGACCCGCGGCGACAGCCGGTATGTGAATTGGAACGGCAAAACGGTCGGGGCCTGGGCGCGCGAGCTCGACGGCGCTACTGCGGTCATCAACCTTGCTGGCCGCAGCATCAACTGCCGGTTCACGGAGCGGAATCGCAGCGAAATTCTCGATTCACGGGTCGATTCTACCCGCACCTTAGCTAACGCGATTGCAGGCATTACGACACCACCGCCCGTCCTCGTGCAGGCAAGTGGAATCGGCTACTACCGCAGTTCGGGCGAGAACGTCGTTGATGAAAGCACGCCCGGCGGCGGTGATTTCATGGCGGAGGTTTGCCAGCAGTGGGAAGGCGCGATTGATGCGTTCGCATTTCCCGCCACGCGCAAAGTGATACTGCGAATTGGGATCGTGCTCGGCCCTGGCGGCGGCGCGCTCTTGGTGCTCGAACGACTCACGAAAGCATTTCTGGGCGGCGCAGCGGGCAGCGGACGGCAATTCGTGAGCTGGATTCACATGCATGATGTCATTCGCATGGTCCTTGCGATGATCGAACGCCACGACTTGGCCGGA
>DATHXZ010000270.1:0-2200 GCA_035459405.1 Chthoniobacterales bacterium | reverse complement strand
TCTTCCAATTCGCGGCGACGATTTTCTTTCTGAAACTCATAGGACAGGATTTACAAGATTATACGGGATAGGGGCAGGCAATCTGGAGCTGATGTTCGAGTCACCCGCTCGTTGTCATTCCGAGCGAAGTCGAGGAATTCCGTGGCCGTAACGATCGGTGTCGCTACGGGATCCCTCTACTTCGCTTTGCTCCGCTTGGGATGACACGCCGCGCGACACCATCATTTGTCGGACAGCGCCGCCACGCCGGGCAGCTCCTTGCCTTCGATTAGCTCGAGTGAAGCCCCGCCGCCGGTGGAGATGAACGTCATCTTGTCGGCGAGTCCGGCTTGCTTCACCGCCGTGACCGAATCACCACCGCCGATGATCGTCGTCGCGTTCGCTTTCGCGACCGCCTCAGCGATCGCGATCGTGCCTTCCGCGAAATCCGGAATCTCAAACACGCCGAGCGGGCCGTTCCACAGGATCGTCTTCGCGGATGCGAGCTCCGTTTCATAGAGAGCGATCGTTGCGTGGCCGATATCGAGTGCCTGCCAGCCTTCCGTGATGCCATGGCCTTCGGAGACTTTGCCGGTGTTACGCTTCCGCGCGCCGGCTTTGAATTCATCGGCCTCGACGGCGTCGGCTGGCAGCAGGAACTTGACGCCGGTCGACTTCGCGAGGTCGAGCAATTCGCGCGCGAGATCGAGCTTGTCCTCCTCGACCTTGCTCGCGCCGACGGGTGCGCCCATCGCTTTCCAAAACGTATTCGCCATCGCTCCGCCGATCAGAATCGTGCTGGCGCGCGTCATGAGCGATTTGATGACGCCGATCTTATCCGACACTTTCGAGCCGCCCATGATGACGACGAACGGCTTCGCCGGATTCTCAAGCTCGCCGACGAGATACTTGAGCTCCTTCTCCATCAGGAAGCCCATCGCTGACTTGCTGACGAATCGCGTCACGCCCGCCGTGCTGGCGTGCGCGCGATGGGCCGCGCCGAACGCATCGTTCACGTAAACGTCGCCAAGCTTCCCGAGCTCCTGCGCGAAGGTGGAATCGTTCGCCTCCTCTTCGGCCTGGAAGCGGACGTTCTCCAGCAGCGTCACGTCGCCATCTTTCATATCGGCGATGATCTGCGCCGCCTCAGCGCCGACAGTGTGGCGGCTGAAAGCGACGGGATGATTGATCAACGTGTGCAGATGATCTGCGACCGGCCGGAGTGAGTATTTGTCGACCACCTTGCCTTTCGGCCGGCCGAAGTGCGCCATCAGGATCGTCTTCGCGCCGTTCTCGCGCAGGTAGTTGATCGTCGGCAAACTCTCGCGGATGCGTGTGTCGTCCGTAATCTCAATTCGGCCATCGCTGTCCGCGGTGGGAACGTTGAAGTCCACGCGCACCAGGACGCGTTTTCCGCGCACGTCGAGGTCTCGAACGGTGAGCTTGTTCATTTCTTCTCCTCGAAATCGTGCTCCTGCTCGCGCTCGCGCTCGACCGCATATTCCGAAGCGCCTTCCCGCAGAAACTCAGGCCGGCTCGAAAACCGCCGGAGCATCCCCATCAACATCGCAACGATCCGACTAAGCCGCTCCTTTGCTGCCTCGACCGCCGCTTCATTCACCAGACCGCGAACAAGCAAGACGTCCAGGCAAGCAGCACATTCGAGAGCCGATCCTCGCGCGATCTCTAAAAACCGCGCCCGATCCTTCTCCGCGATCTTACCGTTCCCCTCCGCGATGTTCAGCGGAATGCTGGTGGAGGCACGATCCAGTTGGTCTTTCGCTGCGGCTTTCGCGGTGATGGCCGTGAGCAGCTCGCCGGTCCAGCCGCAGAAGGCGATGGCTTCGCGATACACGTCGAGCTTCTCGTGGTCGAAGTAGACTTTTATTTGCATGTTTCGAGCACGAGCGGGAGCGCGAGCACGATTACGAAATTACTTGCCCAGCATTTCGAGCATCTGCACGCAGCGATTGCTGTAGCCCCACTCGTTGTCGTACCAGCCGACCACCTTCACGAACTTGTCGCCGAGGGCGAGCGTGAGCTTCGAGTCGAAGATGCAGGAATGCGGATTGCCGACGATGTCCTGCAACACGAGCGGCTCTTCGGAGTATTCCAGCACGCCTTTGTAGCTCTCGCTCGCGGCTGCTTCTTTGAACGCCTGGTTCACTTCCTCGGTGCTCGCTGTGTCGCGCAGGAGCGCCGCGAAATCCGTCACGGAACC
>DATHXZ010000269.1:0-3197 GCA_035459405.1 Chthoniobacterales bacterium | reverse complement strand
CGTGCTGATGATGCGCGGCACCCTGCTGTAGCCGCTTCGCGGTGCGAAGCGTCAGTTGTGCGCGATGAACCACGCCGCGCGTGCGTTTCCCACAGGGAAGCGGCTACAGGAGAGGCGCGGCGCGCGCGGTACTTCACGTTTTGACCGGGACCCACTCGTCAGCAGCGCGCGAGTCCGCCACCGCCTGCACGACACGCATGTAGCGCAAGCCTTCCTCAAAGTCCGGCCGCGGGCGGAGCTTGCCCCGGGATTTCACGGCCGCGATGAAGTCATCCTCGACCTGCCACCCGCCCTCGAGCTCGGGCGTGATCTCCACCGTGTGCAAAGCGCGATCGCCCTCCTTGCCGGCTTGCACGATGTCGTTGCCGAAATCGTAAGTCATCGTGCCGCTATCGCCGTAAACTTCGAGGCGATCGCCGCTCGAGAGTGCATTCACGCCACTGAACTCCAGCACGCCTTCCGCGCCGCCTTCGAATGTGCACAGCACCGTCAGCAGATCAGGGATGATGACTTCGTAGCCCTGCCGGATGGGGTTGAGGATCTTTCCGCGCGCATACACGCCGGTGATGTTGCCGAGCCAGCGCTGCAAGACTTCGATATAGATACCGAGCGCGAGGACATTGAGCCCGCTGATCTCGATCCGCTGCCGCCAGTGCGCAGGGGCTTCAGGGTCCAGGTAGGCAGCAGTGAAGCTCTGCAACCGGATGTGATGTGGCGTGCCGAGATAATTCTCCGCGAGCAGCTTCTTCACCAGGAGATCGCCCTTCAGCCCAAACGGCGGCGGGCAAACCATGGTCACCAAGTCCGGAAAGCGCTTCGCGGTAGCGACCATCTCCTCCGCCTCGGCAAGGTCCATCGACATCCGTGCCTGGCAGAAGACGTGTTTGCCGGCTTCGAGTGCCGAGACCGCGATCGCCGAGTGCATGTACGGCGGCGTGCCGATCCAGACAACGTCGAGATCTTCGAGCGCGAGCAGGTCGGCCCAATTCAGAATGGGTGTCGCGTGCGGTGCGTATTCGTTGCAGAACTTTTCGGCGCTTTCGTAGGTCGAGTTCGAGACGGCGGTGATCTCCACTTCCTTGTGCTTCGCCAGGCCCGGCAAGTGCCGCCGTTTGACGATATCGCCCGCCCCAATGATCCCGACTCGAAGTTTGCTGTTTGCTTTTGCCATGCTGTTGCCGCAGTCACCTCACCAGAGCGGCGCGGGCTGGGCAAGCTTTGACTCCAACTTGCTGATCGTGTTCAAATCGCGCCAGCTCTGCACTGCCACCGGTCGGCTCGGTAGGGACATCGCGCTGCAATGTCCAACGCGCAATGCTCGACGAGAGTACGCACGTCTGCCTTGTGCTCGAGCCACGCGCCTCGGAGGGCGCAGCGCGCCGTCCCTACCACCAGCAGGCCATTCGGGTACGGCAGTTCGCCTGTCGAACAATCGCTTGACCCGACCGAGGGAGCGCGCCAGCTTACGCATCTTTTTCCGGAGCGTTATGTCAAAGGTTTGCAGCATCACAGGTTCGAAGGTCTCGCGCGGCAGCATCATTCACCGCCGTGGTATGGCCAAGAAGAAGGGCGGCGTCGGCCGCCACGTCACCAAGAACGTGCCGCGCACCTTTTCGCCGAACCTCCACGAGCATCGCGTCTGGGTGCCGGAGCTGCGGAAGTACGTCCGGATCAAAGTCACGGCGCGCGCCATGAAGACGATCAACAAGAACGGCGCGTTCGCGACTTTGAAGAAGGCGGGATTGATCTCCGCTTAGGCCCTTCCGGCGCGGCTGTAACGCAGGCGTCTGCCTGCGAGGTCCGATCCGTCGACAGGTGTCGCCTACGATTGTAGGGCGGGCGTTTCGCGTGCCGAGAATCAGATCAGGGGCAAGCGAAGCTCTTGCCCTACAGCGGCAGGCGGGCGCGCTAAGACGCTGGCTTCGTCTCAGCAGTGCCGATTTGTTCGGAGGATTGCTCCACTGTCGTCGCGGCGACGCCTTCATCCGCCGGTTCACCGGCCGTTTCGATCGATTGCTCGACAGCCATGCCGCCGATCTCCTCACCAGCCGCAATCGCCCCGCCCTCGTCGATGACGGGCGTCATGTCGGGGTCGGGAGTCACCGCGGATTCCGCGCCCAACGATGTAGAGGCGGTTGTGTCAAGCGCCTGGCTCCCGGGTTCGGTGCTTGGCACAAGCACCGCTACACTCTCCGGCTGCTTCGCGGCCGGCGGCGCTGGAGCCTTGGCCCGCGGCAGGTCGAGCGTGCCGTCGTTGAACTCAATCAAATAGCCTTCGCTGATCAACCAGCGCAGATCCGAAGCGAGAGTCATTTTCACACGGCCGATCTCGAGATCGGCCGCGCCTTCGGGTGTGAACTTCTCGAGCAGCTGCTTGCGGTTGATGCCCGGCGTCTCCGCCAGCGTATCAAGAATCCGTCTCACCGATGCCGAGACGCTCGAGCGATCGTGACCAAAGGCGCGGGTGCGAACCGGCGAGACATAAAGCATCCCTCGGCGGTGGCGGAAGATATTCAGCCCTGCGTTTCGCAACCCGCCCGCAAGCTCCTGCATCATCTTCGAAGGCGAGCGAATCTCCGCCGCCCAGGCGTCTTCGATTAGCCGACCCAATCCGCGATCGGGCAGCGCACGGCTGATGACACCGCCGATCGTCATCTCCTGCGCGGCACGCAGTAACGTCGGCAGATGCGTTTGCCGGAAGTGCCGCTCGGCTTCCGCCGCGCTGTTGAAGGTCACAGGCGGCTCGGTGTTTTTTGTCGTGTAGGTCGTGATGCTACGCGCCTGTTCTTTCCATTGCTCGACGACGGCCGGATCGCTGACGATCTCGATCTGGCGCTGAAAATCCTGGAAGCTCATGCGCCGGCTGTAGCGGTGTTCGTAAAGACTGCGCAGCTGCGGCTGGTAAGCGTGATGATTCGTCGGGCCGAGCAAGGTCCCGCTGATCCTATCACGCGCCACGTTCGTGAAGTTCCCTTTCAGCGGCTCAGTCTGCGTGACTTCGACGGTGTAGAACTCGTCCTTCATGGCTGCGAATGCGCCGCCTTCCAGGATGCGCTGGTCCGTCGCAACAGGTCCCGTTTCGCCAAGCTGATGCAAGGCAGCGCCGTCGGCTGCCGTCAGCCGCACGGTGTAACGCTCCGCCTTATCGAGAAACAATCGCGCCAGCGCGAACACTGAGTAAGCCAGCGATGCCGATT
>DATHXZ010000268.1:0-8439 GCA_035459405.1 Chthoniobacterales bacterium | reverse complement strand
CGACTAGCTCCGTGACTTCATCCTTCGCCTCTTCAACACCGGCGACGTCCTTGAATGTGATCTTGTTCTTGTCGCGCGCGAGCATGCGCGCCTTCGATTTGCCGAAGTTCAGCGCGCCTTTGCCGGCCATGCGGATCTGCTGGCGGAACAGGAGGTAAAGGATCACCAGGAACACCGCGATCGGCACGAAGCCAACCAGCGTCTGCGCCCAGAGATTCGACTCCATCTTGATTGCCGGCTGGATGCCCGCCGCCGCGAGTCGCGCCTGGAGATCGCTGTTGTAGTTCAGGTAAACCGTGGTGCGGAAGAGCACCGGCTGCGCCGGATTCGGTCCGACCCCCTGCTTGATGTAGTAGCCGCGCAGCGTTTGCGTGGGTCGCCCTTCCTCGACGACGAGTTGGAGCGGGTAATTTTTGTCGGTTGCGATCTGCTTGTTATCGAGCAGCTCGAGGAACCGATTGTACGGGACGTCTTCAACGTTCGCGTAGGCGCCGCCGCGGAAGAGAATCGCGAGCCCGATCAGCGCGAAGGCGATTGCGATGAGCACGATGCCGCGCCAGTTGAAGCTCGGCTCGTTCCCGCCGTTTTTGTTGTCCTTTTTGGAGTTACGATCGGATTGGGCCATAGAGCGAGACGCTCGCGAGATGCGAGCGCGAAAAGGCTAACATGAACACATTGGCATTGCAAAAGGAGCAGAACCCGAGCCGCGCGGCGGACAACAAGCAGGCGCGGAGGGCATTGCACGTGCCGTTCGGAGGAATTACTTTAGCCGTTCTCGCATGGCGAACCCGGCCCCCATTACCTTAGCGGATAAGATCGATCGCGCGGTCCAGCGCGTGACGCCGTTCGCGTACCGCATGCAGCGGAAGAGCCGGCGGTGGATGCGCCGCGCGCTACGCAAGCCGCGGAGCGTGGCCGAAGCGCCGAATCTGCTGCCGCTGCTGATTCAGGTGCTGGCAAGCTTTTCGAAGGCTGACGGCGTGCTGCTCGAGGAGGAAATCGACTCCAGCCTCGGGTTCCTGCGATACGATTATCCCGAGGCAGTGTATTCGGAGCTGCGACAGCTATTCCGCCAGGCGCTTTACGAGCAGCAGGACCTCGGCGCGATGGCGCAGAAGCTGTCGGAAAAGCTCAGTGCCGACCGGAAGATCATGCTCGGCGTGCAGCTCTACGACCTGATCTCGCAGGCGGGGCTAAAGCAGGAGCAGGTCGTCGCGTTTTACTCCTTCATGTCCCAGCTCGGCATGGCTGCGCAGGCCATCGACATCGTTTATCAGCTGAATGCCTCCGAGGACTCCGATGCGTCGATTTACCAGCGGGGCGCATCGCCGCTCGAATCAGTGTCGTTCGGCCCGAACGGCTCGTCCGACGTACTGCTCAAGAGCCTCAAGCAAGGCGAGCGGCTGCTCGCCTTCCGCTATCACGATCTCATCCTGCTCAAGAACTACAGCGGCCAGCCAGTCTCCGTGCGCGGGCGTCCGCTTCTGCGCGGCGGTTTCTGCCGCATCTACCCCGGCCAGCGGATTCTGATCGGCGACAACGTTCTCACCTATCAGGAGCTCGCCGCCTATTTCAACGCCAAGAAGAACGTCTCGCTGCCGCAGATCTACATCCGCGTGCCGAAAGATGGCGACCAGGTGCAGCTCGAGCGCGCGCGAACCCGCGAAAGCTCACTCGAAATCACCTTCGGCTTGAAAGTGAAGGTGAAAGCGCTGCGGCCGGTTGATGCCGTGATCAATGGGGTAGCGCTGAAGTCCGGCAGCGAAGTCGAGGCAACGCTGGATGACAAGATCGTCTTCCATAATGACAGCGAAATGGAACTGAGCGATCTGCGTCGCCGTGCGCGCGCGATGGGCGGTCGTTTCCAGCTCCAGGCCTCGAAGTCTGAGTACCTCGTCTCGAACAACCCGAGCCTCCTCGAAGCGGACGACATCCTCCTCTCGCCCGGCACCGCGGGCGATGTGCTGCTGAAGATCTTTTGCGATTACGACGCCCGGATCGGCACGCTCGAAGTCATCGAAGCCGATCGGCCAATCATGGTAGGTGAGACGACCGTGCGCGGCTCCGCAAAGCTGCAGGACGGCGACACGATTCGCATCGACGTCGGCCAGTTCCTGCGCTGCAACTTTTCCGAGCGCATCATCGAGGAGGAGCGGAATATCATTCGCAGCCTGGAGGTGGTTGATCTCAATCATCGCTTCAGCAACTCCGAGGTCGCGCTCGACGGCATCTCGTTCGGCATCAATCGCGGCGAGATGGTGTGCGTAATGGGCGCGAGCGGCTCCGGCAAGAGCACGCTGCTCAAGGTGCTCGGCGGGCAGATTCAGCCGACGCGCGGACAGGTGCTGCTGAACGACGAGTCGCTTTACGACAACCTCGATCAGCTCAAGCGCTACGTCAGTTACATCCCGCAGGAGGATGCGTTCGACGAGCACCTCACGATCGGTGAGAATCTGCAATTCGCGGCCGCGATTCGCTCGCCACACCTCTCGCGCCGTGATCGCACCCGTCGTCTGGAGAGCAAGCTGATCGAACTCGGTCTGCACGAGCGGCGCGACAGCGTGGTCGGCAGCCCGGTGAAGAAGACGCTCAGCGGCGGCGAGCGCAAACGCCTGAATATCGGCCTCGATATGATCGGCAACGCCGACGTCTACCTGTTCGACGAGCCCACGTCGGGCCTTTCGTCGAAGGACTCCGAGCACGTCATCGAGATCATCCGGGGGATGGCGCACAACAAGATCATCGTTGTCACCATCCACCAGCCGAGCTCGAAGATTTTCCAGATGTTTCACAAGGCGATCCTCTTCGACAAAGGGGGACGCCTTGTTTTCTTCGGCACGCCTAACGACATGCTGCGCTACTTCGCGGAGGCGGAGCACCAGCATCAGTTCGGCGCGGATCTTGGCGCCTGCCCGTCCTGTGGGACGACACGCCCGGAGTTCATCTTCGATGTGCTCGAGACGCCGCTGCGCGACATTAGCGGCGACATCATTTACGAAGAAAACAACAAGGGCCAGCTCGTACCCGCGCGGCGCTACTCGCCGGAATTCTGGCGCGATAAATACGAAGCCTTTCGCCTGATCCAGGACGTGAAGCAGGTCTCGTTGCGCCGCGAGCCTGTCACGCCTCTACCGAAGAAGCCGGAGGAGAAGAAACGGTCTCCGATCCGCTGGCACGACGAATGGACGCAGCTGCGGACGCTGCTGCGCCGCTCGTTCATGAGCAAGCTGCGCAATCGCGCCAATCTCTGGATCACGATGGTAGCGGCGCCGTTACTCGCGCTGATGATCGGAAGCGTCTTGCGCTACTCCGAAACCGGCACCTATGACTTCGCCTCGGCATATCACGTGCCGCTGTATCTCTTCGTCATGTTGCTAGTGGCGATGTTCCTCGGCCTGACGAATAGCGCTGATGACATCATCGCGGATCGGGCAACGCTGCAGCGCGAGCGAAACCTCGATGTGCGACTGCTCTACTACGTTTTTTCTAAAGTGACGTCGCTCGCCGTCTTCGCGGTCATCCAGTGCGTGCTCTTCATCCTGATCGGCAACTTGCTCCTCGGTGTCCGCGGCATGTTTTGGATCTACCTCGGCATCATGTTCATCACGGCGATGGGCGGAGTGGCGCTCGGGCTCGTCATTTCGGTGCTGGTCGCAAGTCCGAAGGCGGCGGTGAACATCGTGCCGCTGGTGCTGATCCCGCAGCTCATTCTCGGCGGCGCGCTCATCAAGTTCGAGGACATGAACCGCAACCTCGGTCTCGTTTACACGTTTTCGCGCTGGTTCTCCGAGAACCCGACGCCCGAGAAGAACAAGAAGATGGACAGTAAATTGAAGGTGCCGTTCGTCTGCCAGTTTATCGCGATGCGGTGGTCATACGAGGAGATGGTCGTCGCGCAGGCGAAGTTGAATCCCCTGACGAAGCGGCAGGAGCGCGCGCAGCGTGAGATCGACCGGCTCGTCGACAAAAAGGATCAATCGCCGGAGGCGGTGGAGCGTCTGCGCGACCTGAAGGAAACCCTGGCGGTGCTCTCCGGGCTAGAGGCGCATTCCGCAAAGGAGCTCGATCGCTATCTCTCTCGCGCCGACGAGGTGCTCGACGGCGACCGGAGGTTTGACCGCGCGCTATTCCACAACGCGAGCGGCCCGATCACGGCCGAGCAGCTTTACATAAACCAGAAGGTCTCCGATTTGATCTCGAACGCAGAGATGGAGCAGAACGATTATCGTCGCGGCGGTAAGCCGAACGTGTTTTTCGGCGCGGAGAAGCGCTATCTCGGGACGAAGATCGGCGTGTTCTGGTTCAACACGACAGTGCTTGTCGGCTCGACGGTCGCGCTCCTCGGATTGCTGCTCTGGATCCTGCGGCGGCAACTTGAAGTCCGTCGCGGCTAGGCGAATGCGAGCCTGCCGGTAGCAGCGGTTTGTCACCGTCGAACCCGCACCTGCATTTTACGGGTCGCGGTCATAAGCCGCCGCGCCAACGTCGCTGTCGCTGTGCGCACCCTCCCTCAGCCTCGGGATGACAGCGCGCAAATTCACGCGTAGCAGTTCATAGTGAGCAAGACGAAAGCTTCTGCGAAACAGCCGACACGCCTCATCGTTGCCGCGAGCGACACCGATGCCGACATGCTTTACGCGACGCGCATGTTCGTGCCGGATCCGTTCATCTTTCTCGAGCAGAACGGCAAACGCACCGTCGTCTTGAGCGACCTTGAGATCGATCGCGCGCGCAAACAGGCGCAGGCCGATGAGATCCTCCCGTACGCCGAGTTCGAGCGAGAGGTGCAGGGGAAAGATAAGAAAGCGCCTCCGTACGAGAAGGTGCTCGTGCATTTCCTGCGGAAACGCGGTGTGAAGTCGGCGCTCGTGCCCGCAAGCTTCCAGCTCGGCTTTGCCCAGGAGCTGGAGCGGAACGGTATGCGCCTGCAGACGACGAACGGGCTGTTCTGGCCGGAACGCGAGGCCAAGACAGAAGACGAGCTGCGGCTGATGCGCCGCGCGTTGTCGATCACGGAAAAAGGGATGGCGCGTGCGATGGAAGTTCTCGCCGCGTGCAAGGCGCGGCGCAGCAAAAAGCTCGACTGGTTCGGGCGCGTGCTCACGTCGGAGATTTTGCGCGCCGAAATCGATTCCGCGATTCTCCGTGCCGGCGGGTTGCCCGCGAATACGATCGTCGCAGGCGGCGATCAGGCGTGCGATCCGCACGAGCGCGGCTCCGGCCCGCTGTCTGCCGATTCGCTCATTATCCTCGATATCTTTCCGCGCGACGCGTCCAGCGGTTACTACGGCGACATGACGCGGACCGTCGTGCGCGGGCGTGCGAGCGAGGAGCAGCGCCGCCTGTGGGAGACAGTGAAGGAAGGTCAGACGCTTGGATTGAAGCGGATGAAGCCCGGTGTCGACGGCCTCGAGATCCACAACGAAATCAAACAGCTCTTCACCGATCGCGGCTTTCCGACAGAGGTGCGGGACGGACGCCAAGTCGGTTTCTTCCACGGCACCGGCCACGGCCTCGGATTGGAGATTCACGAACATCCGCGCCTGCAGAAGACGATCTTGAAGCAGGGGCAGGTGCTCACGGTCGAGCCTGGGCTGTATTACCCCGGCCTCGGCGGCATTCGGATCGAGGACGTCGCCGCGGTGACGGAAGATGGAATTCGCGTTTTGTCGCGCTTCGAAAAGCGATTGGAAATCTGAACGAACGAACGGCTTCGGCGTCTAATCTACGTAACTCGAGAAACAACGATCTATGACACCATACGGCTTTGGTTTAGGCACTAACTGGCTCCTCCTGGTCGGCTTGCCGCTGATCATCGGTTTGTGGGCGCAATGGCGTGTCAGCAGCGCTTTCCGCAAGTGGGGCGAAGTCCGCGCGACGTCGAACGTGACGGGCGCAGAAGCTGCCCGCGAGATTTTGACGGCGGCTCAGATCCACGACGTGGAAGTCATCGAAACGAATGACTACCTGGGTGATCACTACGATCCGACGAACAAGCGACTCTGCTTGTCGACACCGGTGTTTAACACCCCGTCGGTCGCCGCGCTCGGCATCGCTGCGCATGAATGCGGTCACGCGATCCAGCACGCGAAGGCTTACGCGCCGCTGAAGGCGCGCATGGCGATTGTGCCGCTCACGTCGATCGCTTCGCGGATGCTGCCGTTCGTGATCCTCGGCGGATTGTTCTTCCACATCACGGGCCTGATCACGCTTGGCATTTACTGCTATCTCATCCTGCTCGCGTTCCAGCTCATCACGTTGCCGGTTGAATTCGACGCCTCACGGCGTGCGAAGATCATCCTCACACAGATGGGGATGGTGCAGCCTGGTGGGGAAGTGGCCGGCGTGAACCGCGTACTCAACGCTGCCGCCCTGACCTACGTCGCGGCGTTCGTCGCCACGCTCGGCAACCTGCTCTACCTCTTCTCGGTCCGCGATCGGGAATAAGCGCATCGCTGCGAAAGTGAGCAGTTCGGCAGTCGCATTGCCGCCCGCGCGGCGCTTGTCCGATTTATTGTCGTCGGGCCTGAAGCCACGTGCTAAGGCTAAACGGGAAGTGACGGACCAGCCGAGAACGGACGAAGACGCACAGCTCGTCGCCCGCACGCAGGAAGGCGATGTCGCGGCGTTCGATCAGCTCGTTGTCAAATACACGCCGCGGTTGTACGGCCTGATCTACAACATGACCTCGAACCACGAGGACACGAATGATCTGTTGCAGGACGTGTTCTCGAAGGCGTACAAATCGATTCGTGGCTTCCGCGGCAAGTCATCGTTCTACACCTGGATTCACTCCATCGCGGTGAACATGACGCTCAACTTCCTGAAGAAGCGCGGCCGCCGGTTTAACCTCAGCCTCGATGACGTTGATTCGAGCGTGCAGAACGACAAGGAATTCCTCGAGCTCACGCAAACCAGCAGCCCGGTCCGCGAGGCGGATCTATCCGAGCTGCAGGTAAGATTGAACGAGGCGATGCAAAAGCTGTCTGATGAACACAGAGCTGTGGTCACCATGTTTCACATTCAGGGCATGCCCCACGCGGAGATCAGCAAAATCTTGAATGTGTCAGAAGGAACGGTACGGTCCCGGCTCTTCTACGCGAATCGACAGCTGCAGAATTATCTGGACGAGTTTCGTAAAAACCCCGTTTCCTAACTCCCCGCCGCTTCCCGCTTCATGGACGAATTTAACGATCGCGACATTGCCACGCTCCTCCGCCTGAAACGGTACGAGCAGCCGCCGCCAGCTTACTTCGATAATTTCCTCCACGAGTTCCATCGCCGTCAGCGCGCCGAGTTGCTGAAGCAACCTCTCTGGCGCATCGCCCTGCAGCGCGCGCAGGACTTCATGTTCCAGCTCAATTTGTCGACGCTGACGTCGTATCCTGCCGCGGCGACGGCCGTCGCCGTATGTGCAGCGGTCCTGACGCTGAAGGTCTATCAGACTCCAGATGCCCGTATGAGCAATGTCGCGTCGGTCCGCGTCGAACAGCAGACGGCGCTGCCGGTCTCGAGCGTTGGCGAATCATGGAGTCTGTCGACTCCTGTGACGACGCGCGACTTCGGGTCAGCTTCGTTCCGCAATGTCAGCGAAGGCGTTCAGACTCACCGGCCGGCGGCACAGCCGCGCTACGTGCTCGATAGCACTCCAGTGAGTTATGAGCCGTCGCTCCGCTTCTAGCGCTCGCCGCCAGATTTTCCTGCGGTCGTTTCGTATGCTGGTGAGCCGACTTGCTCCGGCAGCGCTGGCGTTTGTCGCTGTCGCCTGTGTTGATGCGCAGGAACCTCCGCATCAAACCCAAGCGCCCACCCCTGCTCCGCAGCAGCAGTCAGCCGACTCGCTGAGCCGCGACGTCAAGGAAGTCTTCGCGAAATCAGCCAAGGCGGTCGTAAAAATCCGCGGCACGGATAAGCATGGCAAACTCGTTGGCACCGGGTTCTTCGTGGATCCAACGGGAACTCTCTACACCGCCTTCTCAGTCGGTGCGGACGCTGAAGACATCACGGTCGAGTACGACGGAAAACAACTGCCGGCTCGGGAAGTGATGAGCGATCGGCGCAGCGGTCTGGCGATGTTGAAGGTGGACGACATCACCACGCCATCGCTGCCGCTCGGCCGTTCGAAAGAGCTCGAAGTCGCCACGCCGGTTTTGACGGTTGGCTTCCCGCTCGATCTGCCGCAAACGCCCAGCTTCGGCATGGTCGCGGGGTTCGACCGCAAATATCTCGGCCGCTATTTTTCTACCACCCATTTACGGGTGAACCTGCCGACGCAGCGCGGCCAGGCTGGCGCGCCAGTGCTGAACTTCAAAGGTGAAGTCGTCGGCATCGTAGTCAGCAGCATCGACAACGGCTCTGCGGCTTGCCACGCATTGCCGATCGACGCGGCCGAAAAAATCCGCGGCGATTACGTGCGTTTCGGCGAGGCGCGTCACGGCT
>DATHXZ010000267.1:0-1869 GCA_035459405.1 Chthoniobacterales bacterium | reverse complement strand
CGAAGAGCGTGCTGCACATCAGCGCCGGACAGCTCACGCCGTACGCCGGCGACTACGATTATTACCTCGATAAATCCCGAGCCACGTCGGCACGCGCGGCACTGACAGCTGTAGCCAGGGTTGCCAACCCCGGCAGCTCGTTGACGAACCACTCGCCTGATGGGCGTCCCTCGTCAGCCGGGGACAGCGTCCCCAGCTACAGCGGACGCGCAGAGGCCCGTCCCTCCGGCCTGCGCGAAACGCGCGAGCAACGCCGCGCCGAAGCCGAGCAGCGCAAAGCGGAAGCGAAAGTGAAGCGCGACCACGAGAAACGCGTGCGCGAGCTCGAGATGCACATCCTCTCGCTCGAGGGGCGGCAGCGTGAGCTCACGGCCAAGCTCGAGAAGCCGGAAACCTATGATGCGGGCGGTGCCGCGATGGAGTTAAACCGCGAGCTGTCCAGCGTCACGGCGGAACTCGAACGGACGACGCGCGAGTGGGAAACGCTCGCCGAGCAGATGCCGGCGTAAACGCCGCGCGTATAGCTTCATCAAACGCGCAGCTACCGCGGCGTCCGGCTACTTGCTGAAGACCTTCTTCACGTCGCCGACTTTGTTGCGGACGGTGCCTTTCGCCTTGGCTCCCGTGCCGCTGTCCTGAGTCCGCGGGTTTCCCGAGGCTCTGCCGGCTTTTTCTTTTACGACGCCCTTCGCCTGCTCGAGCCGGCCTTTCGCTTTATCTTTGGTGCTGGATTTCATGTACTCGATTCGTGACTCGACAGCGCGCAGGATGTTGCGCAGCGGCGGCATTCGCCAGAGCTTGCCTGCTCAACCGGAGATCATCGCATGCGCATTCGAGTAGTTGCCCTTTTCCTTGCGTTCGTCGTCTCAGCCGCGGCGCAGCCGACGCCGCAAGCTGGCATGCGCCCGTTCACCTTCGAAGACATGATGGCGCTGAAACGCATCAGCGATCCGGTGCCGTCGCCGGATGGCAAGTGGGTCGTCTTCTCGGCAGTCGACGTGAACGTGGAGGAGAACACGCGCAAATCGCGCCTCTGGATTGTGCCGGCGAACGGCGGTGATGCCCGGCGCTTAAATTCAACCGAAAACGAAGAAGAGCGGCCACGCTTTTCGCCTGACGGTAAGCGGCTCATCTTCATGTCGAAGGCGACCGATCCATCGCAAATCTGGATCGTTGATTTCGACGCGAACAACGGCGCGCTCGCAGGTCAGCCGCAGCAGCTCACGACAATTTCGACCGGCGCGGAGGGCGGCATCTGGTCGCCCGACGGGAAGAACATTCTGTTCGTGTCGAAGGTGTACCCGGATTGCAAAGACGACGCCTGTAACAGGCAGCGCGATGAAGAGCTGAAGAACAGCAAGGTGAAGGCGAAGGCGTTCGACACGCTGCTGTATCGCCATTGGAACGCGTTCACCGAGTTCAAGCGCAGCCATCTTTTCGTGCAGGCGGCGGACGGCAGTTCGGCGGCGCGCGACGTCACGCCGGGCGATCACGACGTGCCGCCATTCAACCTTGGCGGGCAGGACATGTACGCGATCTCGCCGGACGGCAAGGAGCTCGCCTACACGAGCAATATCGATGAGGTCGAGGCGACGAGCACGAACAACGAAATTTTCCTCGTCCCAATCGCTGGTGGCGAGCCGAAGAAGATTTCGAACGCCGCCGGGAGCGATGCGACACCGGTGTATTCGCCGGATGGGAAAAACATCGCCTGGCTCTCGATGGCGCGCGGGGGCTTTGAGGCGGACAAGGCGCGGCTCTTCATCTACGACCGGCGATCAGGCCAGACTCGCGACGCCTCTGAGGGATTCGACCGCTCCGCCAGCAGCATCGCGTGGACACCCGACTCGGAGGCGATCTTCTTCACGG
>DATHXZ010000266.1:0-4477 GCA_035459405.1 Chthoniobacterales bacterium | reverse complement strand
GCCGCGTCGCAGTCGACAAGGCAGCCGACGCCGATTCGTCGTGCAGAAGCACGCAGCGAGTCACCTCCATTACGACTTTCGACTCGAAATGCACGACGTGCTGAAATCGTGGGCCGTGCCGCGCAACCTGCCGCTGAAACTCGGTGACGTGCGGAGCGGATTTCAGACGGAGGATCACCCGATCGATTACCTCGATTTTGAAGGTGTCATTCCGCAGGGCGAATACGGCGGCGGCACCGTGATGGTCTGGGACATCGGCACGTATGAAGTGCTCGACGGGAATTACTGGAAAGGATCGCTCAGCGTCTTCCTCACGGGCAAGAAGCTGCGAGGCGAATGGACCATCACGCGAACGGATGAAGCGGGCAGCGAGAAGACGAAGTGGCTGCTGACGAAAGTCGGGAAGCCTAACAAGCGGCTGACGGCGAAACAGGAGGACACGTCTGCGGTCACCGGACGCACAATGGAAGAGATCGCCGGCGAGAAGACGCGCACCTGGCATTCTGGTCGAGGAGCGCACGCCGCCTCGCATGCTGGTTCCGGCGCCTCGCCGGAACAGTCTTCGGCGCGCCAGAAGAGCGGTGCGCGAGGCGCACACCGCAGCACGCGAGGGCGCGTGCGCTCTCCGGAGTTCATCCCGCCGATGAAAGCCACGCCGGTGGAGAAACTTCCGGGCGGCGACGAGTGGATCTACGAAGTGAAGTGGGATGGCTACCGCGCGCTCGCATTGAAGCACGCCGACTCAGTGCGCCTGCTATCGCTGAAAAACAAACCGCTGAGCTCTGACTTCCCTGATGTTGTGTCGGCCGTCGCCGGACTGAACGCCGGCACCGCGTTGCTCGACGGCGAAGTGGTGGCCGTGAATGCCGAAGGCAAGCCGTCCTTCCAGATGCTGCAAAACCGCGGGTCCGCTGGGCGCGACTGGCACATCGTCTACTACGCGTTTGACCTTCTGAATCTCGAGGGCAAAGACCTGAGGAGTCTTCCATTGCTCGAACGCAAACAGCGGCTGCGTGAGCTCGTTGACGGGTCAGACGTACGCTACAGCGCGGAACTCGAAGGCGACCCTGAAGCAGTTGTGGTCTCCATCCAGAACGCCGGCCTCGAAGGCGTGATGGCGAAGCGCCGGGATTCGAAATATCTCAGCCACACACGCTCGCCCGACTGGCTGAAGCTGCGGCTCGGGCTGGCGCAGGAATTCGTGATCGGCGGCTACAATCCGGACGGCGAAACGTTCCAGTCACTCCTCGTCGGCTACTACGAAGGATCAAAGCTGATCTTCGCCGGGAAAGTGCGGCAGGGCTTCAACCCTTCGTCGCGCCGTAAGCTTTTCGAAATCGTCGCACCACTTGCGATGGCGAAGTGTCCCTTCGGCAATCTGCCGAGCAGCAAGAAAAGCCATTTCGGCGAAGGCGTCACCGCTGACGACATGAAGAAGCTGCGGTGGCTGAAGCCGAAGCTCGTCGCCCAGGTGCGTTTCGCCGAGTGGACGACGTATGGCCTGCTACGCCACGCGACCTTTCTTGGATTGCGCGACGACAAATCGGCTCGCGAAGTCGTCCACGAATAGCGGCGCTACACCATGCTGCCGGACTGCTTCGCGAGATACCGAGCGAACTGATCAAACATCCCCGCCCAGCCCTGCTGCATCTGCGCGTACGCGGCGTCGAACGTCGCGCGCTCAGCTTCGGTCGCGTTGTGCGGAGACCAGCGGATGGTCAGGGTGGTTCTGCCGCCGTCCTCCTCGAAGGCGGCGACTGAAAGCACCTCGCGCGGCCAGTCGGGTGCGAGCGGATGCGGCGCGGTTCCACCGGCTTCATCGGAGAACGATTGGATCACCTCCAGCCGCTCGGGCCGGCCGATCTCGCGATAGATCCACTTGCCCCACATCAGGTTCCCGTCCGGCGTGCTCATCGCGTAATGGAGCATTCCGCCCGGTCGCGGATCATTGGTGCAGCGCGCAACCGACCAGTTCAGCAGGTGCTCGGGATTGGTCCACGCGTCGAAGACGAGCTCACGTGGCGCATTGAACACGCGTGAGGTGACGAACTCGCGTTCGGCTTGTTTGTCTAGTGGGTTGGTAGCTGTCATTGTCGTGTACTTCGCTTGCCGGTGGATTGCTCTCGGCTGAACTCCGTTAGCTCGTCACGAGGATCTCGAAGCCGCTGTAGAGCATGCGCTTGCAGTCGAATGGCATCTCCTTGTCCATCTTTTCGGCCATGCGCGGGTCTTTCACGACCTTTTCGTTCACCTCATCCCGGTGCGCGCGTGAGTTGTAGGTAATCCACGCGAACACGACGGTTTCGCCGTCCTTCGCTGAATTCCGGCGGCAAATGAGAGGCCGACACGGCCTTCTCGGCTACTACGATCAGTTGCTGCGCATTAAATCATCTCCGGTCGTGGCGCTGAATCGGGCCGTCGCAGTTTGCTACCTCCACGGTCCGCAGGCAGCGCTCGATACACTGACGGCAATGGGAGATCGCGCGCGGCTCGAGTCGCATCACCTTCTGCACGCGGTGACCGGCGAGCTGCAGCTGAAGCTCGGCGATCATCGCGCGGCCGCGGAGAGCTTTCGTCGCGCGCTAAAACTCGCGCAGCTCGCGCCCGAGCAATCGCATCTCTCACGCATGCTTGCGCGTAGCGAAGCTGGCGTCTAAGCAGTCGTCACCGCACTCGTCGCGGAGCCGGTCTCCTCACTCATTGATGTTCCCCATCGTCGTGCTCGCGATGTTGTCGCGGGACGGCGACTCTCAGCGAGCGGGCGTAGAGACGCAGTATACGCGCGCCGCAACTCGCGCAGGCGTCCTGTTTTACCATCGCGGCCGTATCTGAAGCACGGCTATGAAGCAGTTCTTCCAGATAACCAAAGAAGCAGCGTCCGACTTCTTCAACGACGACACGATGACCCTCGCGGCCGCGCTCGCGCTTTACACTGTGATCGCGCTCGCCCCGCTCGTCACCGTCATGATCACGATCGCCGGCTGGATTTTCGGCGAAGGCGCGTCGCAGAGCTTTATCTCGCAGATGGAGGGGCTGATCGGCAGCTCTGGGGCGGAGGCGATCCGCGGGATTGTCGACAACGCGACCAAACCGAGCACCGGGACCGTGCAGGGAATCATCGGGTTCATCGTTCTGCTCGTCAGCGCGTCGGCTGTCTTCGCGCAGCTGCAGTCATCACTCAATCGCATCTGGAACGTGATCGCAAAGCCGGGCCTCGGGATCATGCACATGATCAAGACGCGCCTCTTCTCGATGGCGGTCGTGGCGAGCCTCGGATTTCTCCTCATGGTATCGCTCGGTGTCAGCACTGCCCTCGCGGCGCTCGGGAACTACTTCCAGACGCTCGCGCCGCACATGGAGTTCCTGCTGCACGTCGTGAACTTCGTCGTGGCGGTGGGTGTCACGACCGCATTCTTCGCGGGCATCTTCAAATACATCCCAGACGTCCTGATCGGCTGGCGCGACGTGTGGGTGGGCGCGCTCGTCACGGCGGTGCTGTTCAACCTCGGCCAGATCGGGCTCGGCGTTTACCTCGGGAACAGCTCGACCGCCACGCAGTATGGCGCGGCCGGTTCGTTCATGGTGCTGATCCTTTGGCTTTACTACTCGACGGTGATCCTGTTCTACGGTGCTGAATGGGCGCAGGTGCGCGCGCGCCTGATGGGCAATCGCTTAGAACCGGCGTCGCATGCCAACCGCCTCGTGATCGAAGCGCGCGAGGCGAACGATCGGGAAGCGGAAGCGAAGATTGCGGACCGCAGCGCGAAAAATCGCGTGAAGCAAACCTGACGACTACGCTGCGGCGCATGGCTGCCGAGCCGACGCAGCTGATCGACCTCAGTCACACCGTCGAGGACGGCATGATCACCTACAAGGGTCTGCCGGCGCCGATAGGTTGCGATTATCTCAGCCGCGCCGGAGTCACGCAGCCGCTACCCGCCCCGCACGGAGTTCCACATCGGTCGCATCGATATGGCGAATACTGGCAGGTATGGGACAGCCCATTCCATCGCTACTCAGACGGCAAAGATTTGTCTGAGCTCGCGCTTGAGTCGCTCGCGAATCTCGAATGCGTGGTGCTCGCCCGGCTGCCACAGCATCACAGCGCTCGATCGACGGCATGCCGCCGGGGGACGACCTGCGCGGGCTGGACGCTCTGCCGGCTCGCGGCGCCCTTTTACGCCGTGCCGGTGAAGGTGAAAGGGATGGGCATGTTCCCGGTGCGAGCGTCCGCGCGAATCTGAGCTGCGCGGGTGCCGGCGTTATTTCGCTGGAAGCTTGTAGACCTCGACCAGACCAACTCCGCGCATCTCGTCTACGCCACGGACGATCGGTATACGCACCCGGCGGGAGCACGCTAATGATTGCAGCCTCGCGGTCGTCGTGCGGGGCAGCACCGGTGGAACCCACCGCCGCTTCATTGTCGCTGCGCCAGTTGTCGTTCGCGTCCACGCGAGCGCCCTGCCAGTCATGCACC
>DATHXZ010000265.1:0-6777 GCA_035459405.1 Chthoniobacterales bacterium | reverse complement strand
CGGCGCCGGGAGCGAGCTGGATGGATACGCGGAGCGCAACGGCTGGCTCGCGCGGTTCCCGATGTTCGACTGGATCGGTGGGCGGACGTCGGTCATGAGCGCGGTCGGTTTGCTGCCGGCCGCGCTTCAGGGGATCGACATTCGGAGCTTCCTGGCCGGTGCGGCCGGCATGGACGTCCACACGCGCGACGAAAGCATCGCCGGCAATGCTGCGATGCTCCTCGCGTTGATGTGGCATCATGCCGGGAGCGGCCGCGGCCAGAAAGACATGGTCATCCTGCCGTACAAGGATCGCCTCCTGTTGTTCAGTCGCTATCTGCAACAGCTCGTCATGGAGTCGTTAGGCAAGGAACGAGACCTGGCCGGCAACATCGCGCACCAGGGGATCGCGGTCTACGGCAACAAAGGCTCCACCGATCAGCATGCCTACGTGCAGCAGCTGCGCGACGGCGTACCCAACTTCTTTGTCACTTTCATCGAGGTGCGTCGTGAACGCACCACGAGCCGCCTCGAAGTTGAAGAGGGTCTGACCAGCGGCGATTACCTGCACGGCTTTCTCCGCGGCACGCGCGCGGCATTATACGAGAATGGGCGCGAATCGATCACAATCAGCATTCCCGAAGTCAACCCGTTCACGGTTGGTGCGTTGATCGCGCTCTATGAACGAGCGGTCGGGTTCTACGCGTCGCTGGTGAACATCAACGCCTACCACCAGCCTGGCGTCGAGGCCGGCAAGAAGGCGGCAACGGCGGTGCTCGAACTGCAGCGTCGCATCGCCGCCGCGCTTGCCGAAGCGCCGGGGCTCACGGCCGAAGAGGTCGCACAGAAGATCGACGCCGATCCGGAAGATGTTTTCCACATCCTGCGCCACCTTGCGGCTAACGACCCGCGCATCGCAGCCATCGCGGCGGCGAGTCCCACGCACCAGAAATTCTACCGCACAGGCTAGCGCGCTTGAGTGCTTTGGTTACTGTTCGCCGGAGCCTGCCAGATGCCTGCATCTCACGACCAACAAGAGACCCCGACGGCTGCTGACATTCAGGTCCCGATGCCGGTCGTTGTTCGTTTTATCCGGCAGCTGAGTCACGATCTGCGCAATCACCTCAACGCTGCCGAGTTGCAGTCGGCGTTCCTCAAGGAGATTGCCGCGGACGGCGAAGTGAAGAGCGAAGTGCAGCGGCTTCGCGTGATGTTGTCTGAGCTGGGCACCGCGTTGCAAAAGCTGACTGCGGCACTTGCGCCACCGAAGCTAACGCAGATGCCTTATGGCGCGCCGGTGTTCCTGGAAGACCTGCAGCAGAAGGTGCAAAACGATTTCGGCGCGGACGCGGGCGTCTTCGAGTGGGATGTGCGTGTAACCGGCGGGATGTTGAACATCGATCCACAACTGCTTCAGCAGGCACTGCTCGAACTGCTATCGAACGCGCTGCGGCATGAGCGCGGCGAAGGCAGCATAACGATCACGGCGGACGCGGCCGGCGGCCGGTTGCTGTTGCGCCTGCGCGAGCCGAAGCAGGCCTTCACGGGCTCGACAGAGGAATGGGGCCGCGAGCCGTTCAAGCATGTAAAGCATGGTCACTACGGCATCGGCCTGCACAGGGCGCGCGGGGTGATCGAGGCGCATGGCGGTGAGCTAAGCGCCAGCCATGACGCGGCTGCAGGCGCGCTGGTTACCACAGTTGCACTCCCTATCTTTGATTAACGTGGTCGCCGGGCGCGCATACCTCCTGAATTCCGGGCACCAGCTGGCCCGCGAGACCATCCGATGAGCGCGGACAATCGTCGCATCCTGATTATCGACGATGAGCGGCCGATTCTGCTCACGCTCGAAGCGCTCCTCGGCCGGCATGGCTACCAACCGGAAGCAGCCGCCACCGCTGCATACGGGCTGCGCGTGCTGAAGAACAGAGCGCCCGCGCTCGTCCTTCTCGACCTGCAGCTGCCGGACGCCGACGGATTGCAAATGCTCGAGCAGATCAAGACCGAGCATCCCGAGACGCAGGTCATCATCCTCACCGCGCACGACTCGCTGAACAACGCGATCGAGTCGATCAAGCGCGGCGCCTATCATTTCATCAGCAAGCCGTACGCGCCGGAAGAGCTGCTGAGCCTGGTCGAAAAAGCGCTCGAGAAGCGTTCACTCCTTCGCGAAACCGAAGAGCTGCGCGAGAAGACGCAACAGCTACAGAAGCGGCTCGAAATCGCCGAGACGCGCCTCGCGCCGGTGTTCAAGAGCAAGGTGATGCAGGAGCTGCAGGAACTGATCAATGCGATGGCTCCCTCCGAAGCCAACGTGCTCATCACCGGCGAAAGCGGCGTCGGGAAGGAAGTGATCGCGAACGTGATCCACACGCGCAGCCTGCGCGCGAGCAAGCCGATGGTGAAGCTGAACTGCGCGGCTTTCCCGCAGGCCATGATTGAGTCGGAATTGTTCGGCTACGTGAAGGGCGCCTTCACCGGCGCGATGAACGACTTCCCGGGCATGATCGCGGAGGCAAGCGGCAGCACCCTCTTCCTCGACGAAATTTCAGAGATGCCGCCTGAGTTGCAGACGCGGTTCCTGCGCGTCCTGCAGGAGCGCGAGTACCGCCCGCTCGGCAGCACGAAGACCTTGAAAGCGGACTTCCGCGTCGTGGCCGCGACCAATCGCCCGATCCCTGAAGCACTGGCGGACAACCGCCTGCGCGCCGACCTCTACTACCGGCTGAACACCTTCCAGATCGAGATCCCGCCGCTGCGCGAACGTAAAGAAGACATCCCGCCGCTGGTTACGTCGTTCCTGAAGCGCTTCGCGCAGCAGCTCGGAAAAGCCGAGCCGCAGATCGCGCCGGAAGCATTCCAGAAGTTGCTCGACTATCACTGGCCGGGAAACGTGCGCGAACTGCAGAACGCCATGGAGTACGCCGTCGTGCTCTCGCGGCAGGGACAGATCGGCGTGAAGGAGCTGCCGGCCGAGGTGCAGCTGCCCGTCGCGTTGCAACAAGCAGAGCGGAAGAGTCATCAGAATGGCGGGCCGAAAAGCCTCGACGATCTTGAGCGCGACGCGATCCTGCAGGCGCTGGCGCAGTGTCACGGCAACAAAAAGAAAGCCGCGCAGGTCCTCGGGATTCAGCGGCCGACGCTCTACAACAAGATGAAGCGCTACGCGATTGAGCTGTGAGGGGAGGAAGTTGAGAATTGTTTGTTGAGAGTTGAGAGCCGCCGGACTTCCCTCTTCGAAACTCTCAACTTTTGCAATGTGGCGTCACCTCGACAAAGTGCTCGCTCACGCCGAGCGGCAACTCGCCCCTGCCGGCGCGAGCCGCCCGACGGACGTCCTTCCGCTTTATAAGAAGTTCCTCCGCATCGAGGAGCATCGGCTTCGGCTCAAACACCAATCGGGTGGTGGGGGCCGTGATATCTGTGCGCGTCGCGTTGATCTTGTCGACGTGCTGCTGCGTCACGTGTTTGGCGCGGCCGCGCGATTTGCCCGCGAGCAAGCCGGATCGGAGCCAACGCCCCTGACGCTGATCGCGCTCGGCGGCTATGGGCGCGGCGAGTTGAACCCGTTCAGCGACGTCGATGTCATGTTCGTGCACGGGCAGAACTCCGGCGAGATCTCACCCTATGCAGGCGAGGTAGTGCAGCAGGTTCTCTATTTGCTGTGGGACATCGGGTTCAAAGTCGGCCATTCCACGCGGTCGGTGAAGGAGGCGATCCAGCAGGCAAACCAGGACATGCTGACGAAGACCGCGATGCTGGAGGCGCGTTATCTGGCGGGCGACTCAGGCGTGGCCCGCTTGTTCCGCGACCGGTTTCGTGCGGAGTGCGTTAAAGGTTTCGAACGCGAATACGTCGCGGCGCGAATGGGAGACCAGCTCGCGCGTCACGCGAAGCACGGCAACAGCGTCTACATGCAGGAACCGCATCTGAAGAGCGGCTGTGGAGGCCTGCGTGACTACCAGAACCTGCTCTGGATTACCTTCTTCAAGGAAGGCTCGCTCACGACCAATCAGCTCGTCGGCAAAGACTGGCTGAGCGAAGCCGATCAACGGCGCATCGAAGCCGCGTACGATTTTCTGCTGCGTGTCCGCACGGATCTGCATTATGCCAGCGGCCGCGCGACCGACGTCCTGCATCTGAACTTCCAGGAGCAGATCGCCAAGCGCCTGCATTACTCGCATCGCGCGGCGCAACTTCGAAGCGAGGCGCTGATGCGCGACTACTACGAGCACACACGCAACATCTTTCGGGTGACGGAACGGATCACCGAGCAGTTTGCGGCGGGCGCGGCGACAAACGGGGCGCGCTCTCTTTTTTGGTTTTCGCCGCGTTCAAAAGCTGGCGAGACGGATCTCGGGGCATTCGTTAGTCGCGGCGGTCAGCTGCACGCCAGGCAGAACAACATCTTTCAGCGGGAACCCGAGCTGCTGATGCGCGTCTTTCAGCTCGCACAGGAGCACCATCTCGACCTCAGCCCAGAGCTGGAGGATCTGGTGAGCCGTAGCCTGCGCTTCGTCACACGGACATTCCGCTACGCAAAAGGGCCGCGGGAGATCTTTCGGGCGATGCTGTCGCGGAAAGGACATGTCGGAGGCGCGCTGCGAATGATGCACCAGGTGAACTTCCTCGGGCGCTACATGCCGGAGTTCGCTCCCCTCACCTGCCTCGTGCAGCACGAGTTTTTCCATCGCTACACCGCCGATGAACACACGATCGTGTGCCTCGAGAAGCTCGATGCGCTCACAACGACGGAGGACCCAAAGCTGACGGCTTACCGTGAGTTGTTCGAGAAACTCGAAGACCCGTTCGTGCTGTATCTCGCGTTGCTCTTGCACGATACCGGCAAGGCTGTTGGCGCGCGTCCCCATTCCGAGGCGAGCGCCGTGTTCGCGCAACGCGCCGCGCTCCGTCTGCAGCTTTCATCCGAGCAGCGCAAGTCGCTCATCCTGCTCGTCGACCATCACGTCACGCTCTCGAACATCGCGCAGCAGCGGAATCTCGATGACCCGGAGACGATCGTGGAATTCGGGCGCATCGTGCGCAACCAGAAGAACCTTGATGCGCTGATGCTTCTCACGCTCGCCGACGGCCAGGGCACGAGCGCGGAAGGATGGTCCGATTGGAAGGAGACGCTGGTCTGGCAGCTCTATCATCGCACGTCGCAGTATCTCGCCGATCAATCAGCGTTCTACGAAGAGCAGCGGATCAAGCGCGATACGCTGCAGGGGGCCGTGGCGCGCAAGTTGCCGCCGGATTTCGCGGAGGAGATCGAAGCGCAGTTCGAGTTCATGCCGGACAACTACTTCCGGGCGTTCGACGTCGGGGAGATTGTTTCGCACGCGCAGCTATTTCGCCGGTTCCTCCAGAACCTGTACGTCGAGAATGGCTCTCCTCTGCGACCGGTTATCAGCTGGCAGCCGCATCCCGAAAAAGGACACAGTGTCGCGAGCATCTGCACGTGGGATGGTGGGCAGCTGCTGGCGAAAATCGCCGGCTCGTTTTCAGTTGTCCCGCTGAACATCCTCGGCGCGGACATCTACACGCGGGGCGATAACGTCGTGCTGGATATCTTCCGTGTCTGCGACCTGAATTCACGAGCTGTAACCGACGAAAACCAGTTCGCGCTGTTCGAATCCACCTTGCGCAAGGCGCTCGACGATCCTGGATTCGATTTCGGCCCGCTGCTCGAGGCGGCGCGGCGCAAAGTCGCGCAGCGCGCTACGATCGAGCTCGAGTTTCCCACCAAGATCATCACCGACAACAAAGCACATCCGGCATATACGCTGATCCAGATCGAGACACCGGACCGGCTGGGACTTCTGTTCGACCTGCTCTCCGTCTTTGGTCGGCACGGCATCTCGATTTCCCTCTCGCGGATCAGCACGGAAAAAGGTGCGGCGATCGACACCTTCTACGTGGTCGACAGCGGCACGCGTGGGAAAATCACCGACGCCGGCCGCATCGCCGCACTGCAGGAATCGCTGAAACGCTCCGCGTTGCTGCTTCCGCCAGCGCCGTAGGCGCGGGAGACGGGGCGCTCGCGATTGTAGTGCGATTATGAATGTGCTCATCCTCGCCGCGGGCTACGCGACGCGCCTCTACCCGCTGACGCTCACGAAAGCGAAGCCGCTGCTCGAAGTAGCCGGCAAGCCGATGCTCGAATGGGTGATCGATAATCTCGCGCCGGTCCCGAACATCGACACGATTTACATTGTGACGAACAACAAGTTCGCGAACGACTTCCAAGCCTGGGCCGATGGTTACCGCCAGCGCAATCCCGATCACAAATTCAAGATCATCAACGACGGCTCGACCGATGATTCCGACAAGCTTGGCGCGATCGGAGACATCAACTTCGTGCTCTCGCGCGAGCAGGCTGCCGCGGGCGACGACCTCATCGTAGTGGCAGGCGACAATCTGTTCAGCGAACCGCTTACCGGATTTGCAGAACACGCCCGCAACTCCGAAGCCACGCTCGCCACCTACGACGTCGGCGACCTGGAGGCGATCAAGAAGTACAGCGCCATCACGCTCGACGAGTGGGGCGTCATCACCTCATTCGAGGAGAAGCCGCAACAGCCGAAAAGCACACTGACCGGGATCGCGCTGTATTATTTCTCGCGCACGACCATTCCGCTCTTCCGCACCTACATCGAGGAGGGCAACAACCCGGATCAGCCGGGCCGGTTCATCCAGTGGCTCTACACGCGCAAGCCGGTGAAGACGTACCAGATTCAAGGCACCTGGTTCGATATCGGCAGTAAGGAGACGCTGGCTGAGGCTAACGAGTTGTTC
>DATHXZ010000264.1:0-2527 GCA_035459405.1 Chthoniobacterales bacterium | reverse complement strand
AGCTTCAGCATGTGCGCGACCATGCGTGAGGTGGTCGTTTTGCCGTTCGTGCCGGTGATCGCGATGATCGGGACGCGCGCAGGCTCCGGCTCCGGAAACAACATCTCGATGACAGGGCGCGCGACGTTGCGCGGCGTGCCTTGCGAGGGCTGCAAGTGCATGCGGAAGCCCGGGCCTGCATTCACCTCCACGATTCCGCCACCGACCTCATCGATCGGCTGGGTGATGTCGGGCGTGATGAAATCGATGCCTGCAATGTCGAGGCCGATGATGCGCGCCGCGCGACGAGCGATCTCGCTGTTGCTGTAGTGAATCTCGGCAGTCCGATCGATCGCGGTGCCGCCAGTTGAGATGTTCGCGGTCGAGCGGAGGTGAAAGATCTGTCCCGCCGATAGCACGGTATTCACAGTGTAGCCGGCCTGCTCCAGCAGCCGCTCGGCCTGCTGATTGATCGTGATGCGCGTCAGCACCTTCTCGTGCCCGAGACCGCGGCGGGGGTCGGCATTCACCAGCTCGACCAGCTGCGCAATCGTGTGCACGCCATCGCCGACGACATGCGCCGGCACGCGCTCAGCAGCGGCGACCACTTTGTCGTTGATGACGAGGACGCGGTAATCTTTCCCCGCGAGGAATTGCTCCACGAGCACATACTTCGTGTAGATCGCGGCCTGCTCGTAGCCCCAGCGCACTTCGTCGAGCGTGTTCAAGTTCAGCGACACGCCGCGCCCGTGGCTCACATCGAGCGGCTTTGTGACGAGCGGGAATCCAAGACGCTCGGCCGCGGCGACGGCTTCGTCGACGCTGCGCACGAGAACGTTTCGAGGCACCGGCAAGCCGACATCGCCTAACAAGCGGACGGTGAGTTCCTTGTCGCTCGCCATCTCGACGGCGATATTCGAGGTCAAAGGCGTGGTGCTGGCCACGATGTGCTTCTGGTATTTGCCGTAGCTGAGCTGCACGAGGCTCTGGCTGTTCAAGCGCAACGCCGGGATGCCGCGGCGCGCAGCTTCATCGACGATCGATTGCGTCGTCGGCCCGAGCGCCAGGTCCTGCGCCGCGCTAATCAGCTCCGTCAGCTCAGCCTCGTAGTCGAACGGCTTGGTGCTGTCGAAGCCGGTCATCTCGACCGGGATCAATCGATCCAGCCGTTCGACACCGCGGAGCTGCTCGGGCAGCAGCGAATCGACCAGACGCAATGCGAGATGCGCAGCAAGAAATCCGATCTGCTCTTCGACGTAGGAGTAGACGACGTAATACTCGCCTTCCTTTTCGCCCGTGCTGCGCGTCTTGCCGTAGGAAACGGGAGTGCCCGCGAGGCATTGCAGCTCGATCGCGATGTGCTCCGTGACGTGGCCCAGCCACGTTCCTTCGCGCAGCCGCCTAACAAAACCGCCCGGTTCGCCGTATGAACAGGTGTGCTCGTGCAGCGTCGGGATGATTTCGATCAGCCGGTCGGTGAAGTCCCCGAGCTTCGATGTGGGATATTCCTCCAACTCGCCGAGATCGAGCGTCATCCGGATGACGCGACGATAGGCGTAGATGCTGGGGCCGCGGAATGCGCGCGCCTCCACCACGCGCATCTTCGCGGCTGGTGTGCCGGACGTCTGCTGCGGCGCCAGCGTTTCCATGACTTCAACGCTCATATCCTCACTTCGCGGCAGAGAGGCATTCCCGCCGTAGCCAACTTACTCAGAGCCCCGGCAGCGGCGGCTCCGCAGAGCCTGTTGCGGCGTAGCTGAGGTGCCCGCCGACGATCGTGGCGGCTGACGTCCATGGGTGCGGTTCGACTTTGTTCGCGCCGACGATATGCATCACCTCCACGCCGCGCGCCTTCAGGTAATCCGACACCAGCCCGCGATGGCAACGCCACCAGACCGCCTCGGCGCACATGATCGCGGTCGCGCCTTTACTGGCAGCTAATCCAACCAGCCGCTCGACGCCCGCTGCGAAGTCATTGCCCTCCATGTAATCCGCGTAGCCGCGGAACGCGTCGTTACGCCACGCGGTGTTTGCCGAGTCGGGCCGCGGCTTCCGTCTTCCACCGAGCTCACGGAAATGTTCGTAGCGAATGCCGTGTTCGCCTAACGAGCGGGCGAGCGCGTCTGAGTTGAAATGCGGATAACGCTTCGAGCCGGGCAGCAGGCGGACGTCTGCGAGCACCGCGATCGAGTGTTGCGCCAGCAACGCAGCGAAGTCTTCGATCGACCGCGTCGAATGACCGATCGTCCATATGCGCTGTCTGGAATCGCTGCTGGGCATCTCACTTGCGGGCCTTCACACCGAGGCAGACGGTACCTCGAGATCGGGTTCCACTAACGGGAGCATCTATATGAGCATGACATTGGAAGCGCAGGAGTTCGACACTGCGGAGATCATGGGAGG
Organism: Chthoniobacterales bacterium; assembly: GCA_035459405.1. Classification (GTDB taxonomy): domain Bacteria; phylum Verrucomicrobiota; class Verrucomicrobiia; order Chthoniobacterales; family UBA10450; genus JACCTI01. The sequence continues at coordinate 145 of DATHXZ010000264.1, read as the reverse complement.
CCTTTACGGCGACGGGATCATCGGCCGCAAAGGAGTGTTCGAACGTGAATGGGTGCGCGAGCTGGGCGAAGACATCGCCGAATTGTATGTCGACGCGCTGAAGCGGCCCGGCGGCGCGGTGGGCCGCGGCCCAAAGCGGCACTAC